>JBEPXV010000018.1:0-13934 GCA_041641695.1 Gammaproteobacteria bacterium
GGAGCCTGTACGCGGCTCACCGACCGTAGCCGAACTCCGACAGTATTCCCCCGAGCTCATGGTGGAACGGTGCCAGCCACGGTTCATAGTGCTTCCAGCGTTCCAGGGAGGTGTGGTACAGCCGACGGGTTACCTGTTCATAGCTGGCCGTCATGATCGGGGCGGCCCTGGCGGCGATGCGGGCGTAGTCCTCGATCCCTTCGTACCAGCTCAGGTCCATGGCTTCCAGCACCCGCGCGACCTCCACTTGAAAGTTCGCCACGAGGTCTTCGTAGCGCACGCGGATAACCCGCCCGGGACAGGCGGACTCATAGTTCAGCATGAGCTTCAGGAACTGCGCGCACAGTGACGCTGTCGTGCCCAGGTCCAGGAAGCGCGCCGTCACCGGCCCGGGGTCGAAATCCTGCATGAAGCAGCTCAACGCCGCGTCGTACGGGTGTCGAAGCACGTAGACGACCCGTGCCCGCGGGAACAGCCTGGGAAGAATGTCCAGGTGCATGACGTGCATCGGGTTCTTGTCCACGATGGCCGCGTCCGGCCTCAGGTCGATATGCCGCTTCACGAAGTCCCAGTACACCCGGCGCGCCTCGTCGGGACCGGCACCCTCGGCCAGAGCGGTCTCTGCCATGTACAGGGCCTCCAGCTCCTCCAGCACCTGGATGTCCGGGTGCGCCGCCAGCATCCTGTCCAGCAAGGTCGTGCCCGAGCGCGGCAGACCCGTGACGAATACGGGAGCGGCCTCGTCCGCGGCTGCTGTCTCAACCCCCGAATCCGGCGGCTGGACACCCGCTTCGATCTTGTGGCGCAGGTAGTCGGATACGGGCTGGTCAAGCAGGCGCCGGAAGTCCTTCTGCTTCGCGGTCGCTTCGTTGGCACACTGAAACGCCGCCATCGCTTCGTCGTATCGGCCCAGGCGGTCGAGAACCATGCCTTCGCGGTAGCAAAGAAAGTCCTTGCCCGTACGCTCGTGCGCGGCTTGCAGCCCGGAAAGCGCGCCGTCCAGGTCGCCCTCCCGGATGAGCAGCTGCGCCCGTACATACTCGACCCGGGCATCCTCACCGCTGTTCTCCACCACCCCGGGCTCCGGGAGGTACGCCGCCGCTTCCCCGGGGCGATTCGCCTGTTCGAGAATCTGTGCGAAGTCGATGCGCAGCACCGGATCGTCGGGGTATCGCCGCAGCAGCGACTCGTAAGCCTCGCGCGCCGGCTCGAACCATCGCAGCCGGGCCAGGACCGCCGGACGGCGGCGCAGCGCGTTGTCGAATCCCGGGTCGATCTCGAGGACCCGGTCGTAGCAGTCGAGAGCGTCCCGGGTGTGCCCCATGTCCTCGTAGACGACGCCCAGGTTGTTCCATGCCTGGGCATTGTCCGGGGCCCGGCGCGCCGCTTCCCGGAATGCGCCCGCGGCGTCCTGCATGCGCCCCCGGGCGTGCAGGACGTTGCCCAGCGACAGGCACGCCGCGGCGCTGTCGGGGGATTTCTTCGCCGCCTGCTCGAGAAGCTGCGTGGCCCGGGCGGTATTGTCGAGCTGCGCTTCCACCAGCCCTGCCAGCAGGAAGGTATTGCCGTCGGCTGCCGGGTGCTTTAGAAGCGGTTTCAGGGCGCGTCTCGCCTGCACGTGTTTGCCGTGTTGGTAGGCGCTCACCGCGGTTTGCCAGAGCTCAGCGGGATTGTGTGTCCGTGCGCCGCCCCGCGATCTGTCGCGTGGTCCACTTTGGGAATGCCTGCGAGCCATTGAAGTTGGATGGTTGCTTGATTGTTGACTGCCGGGGACGCAGCCATTCTATGGTCCCGATGATGTCGAGGCCCCGCATCCCACGACGATCGGCTGATTGAAAGGACGTGGTTTTACCACGCAAGTCATTGATAAGGCGAGTACATCGACGCCGGCTTGTCCGGCGGGGTCCCGCCGGAGATGCTGCGCGGCCCGTATATCGAGGGTCGTGCCGCGTGGGCACTCAGGCCGGTCCGGCGTTATGTCCGGAACACCCCGAATCGCGCCGGACGGCGGTCCTCGATCGGTTTGTTGCCTTATTCGACTCCGGCCCCACCGGATGTCGTCTTCCAGCAACAGCGCCGGGCACACGGGCGCCTCCGCGGGCCGGAGCTCGGCTTTCACCGTGCCCCGAGACCATTTGTCGGCGAATCACCGATCGTTGGATAAGTATTTGTTTTTCAATGAAAACTGGATCGAATGCATTATCTTGCGGCGGGGTATGAATTGTGCTATAAACGCATTCGATTCGAAAGCAACAGGTGTTGCAAACATGCAACATCCATATCGTAGAGGCGATGTGAAATCGATTGTTTTCGATTGTAGTGACAAGAAACTCACACGAAATCACAAAGGGTCAGTGAACTATGTTTAAGAAAACCGCAATTGCTTTGGCCGTTGCCGGCGCCTACGGCGCCTCGCTGCCGGTACAGGCGCAAGAGACGGAAAGCAGCTTCTACGGCTTCGTCAACGTCTCGGTCGACTATGCCGACGTCGAGAACGGCGGCGTGGGCAGCAACATCTTCCTTCCCGCCGCCTCCGATGGCGACATTCATCTGGGTGACCAGGCCAACTCGCGCTTCGGCTTCCGGGGTTCGACCGATCTGGGCAACGGCCTTACCGCCGGTGCGCGTGTCGAGATCGGCATGGGTACCTCAGCCGGTAGCCGCGGCAGTGTCCGCGAGGATGCCGAGCCCTGGGATAAGCGTCTCGCCTATGTTGACCTGTCCGGCGACTTCGGTAAGCTGACGCTCGGCAACCAGTGGGGCCAGCTGTTCGCGTACCTGGGCTCCACCACCTTCAAGTCCTACGGTTTCGGCGGCGCCAGCTGGTATGAGTCCACCCGCCACATTAACGACGACGCGTTCGGCCTGCGTGTCTCCGATGCCATCGACTATACGTACGGCTCCGGCGGCTACGGCACCGATCCGTTCACGTTTTCCGCCCAGGGCATTTTTGACCAGAACGGCGATCAAAGCACGAGCGACGAGACGCTGGATGCGTACACGCTTGCCGGTGCCGCCACCTTCGGTGGTGTGACACTGGGCGCCGCCTACTACGGCGAGAACAACGGCGCGGCCGAGCCCGAGCCGTCCCTGATCGGTGTCAGCGCGCGCTTCAACGTCACCGATGCATTCGGGCTGGGCGGTCGATGGACCACCGTGGACCGTGACAATGGCACGGACGATCCGGACACCATCTCCGCTATCGCTACGATGGACTTCGGCGGCGGCCTGTCCGGCATGCTCGGAGGCGGTGTGGGCTCGGACGACACCGACGGCGACCTGACCACCATCTTCGCGCAGGTGAACAAGAATCTCGGTGCCGGTACCAACATGTACGTGGAAGTCGAGACTGCTTCCCGCGACACTGCTGGTCCGGATCCCGATAGCACCGTTGTCGCCGTGGGCATGATCAAGAACTTCTAAAGATCCTGCTCCCGACATGCAGTACGAAAAAGGCGCCCGCCAGGGCGCCTTTTTTTTGATAGATGTGCTCTTCGCGTCAGATCATATGCAAAAAAACGGGGACGACATCGAGCAGTGGGATCGATACTGGGCCTACGGCAACATCCATTCATTCAGCCAGGTCGCCGGCGGCAACTACCAGGGTGCCGTGGCGGACTTCTGGCGAGCCCGTTTCGAGGGGCTGGCGGATGGCAGTCGTGTTCTGGACGTTGCCACGGGCAATGGCGCCATAGCGCTGCTGGCCCTGGAGGCGGGCGACCGGCTGTCCAGGCGGATCGATGTCCACGGTATCGATCTGGCGGATATCGCGCCGGAAGAGCAGGTGGGAGACCCGTCCCTGATCGACTCATTGAAGCGCATCAGATTTCACGGCCGCACCGCCGCGGAATCGCTGGCGTTCGAAAACGACAGCTTTGACATGGCTTGCAGCCAGTTCGGCCTCGAGTACAGCGACATGTCCCGTTCGATTCCCGAGCTTGCTCGTGTTCTCAGGCCGGGCGGCCGACTTGCCGCGATCATGCATCATGCTGACTCCGTGCTGCTGCGAGCCACCCGGGAGGAACTGGCACAGCTGGATTTCGTCCTGAACGACGTCAAGCTGTACCTGCGGGCGCGCAACCTCCTCCGGGGTATGAGCGACGAGGGACGGAGTGGAGGCGGCGGCCGGCCGAGTCCCAAACTGCAGAAGAAACAACGGGCGCTGCAGGACGCAATGCAGCGAATCAGGCAGGCCGCGGAAAGCAGCGGCAGTCCAAAGATGCTGCTCGGGCCGGCCCGGTATGTCCAGGAGATCTTCGGGGCGCTGGATCAAAAAACGCCCCGGGAGCTCCTGGGGTGGCTGGACGAAGCCCGGCGCCGCGTCATGGCGAATCAGCGCCGGCTGCTGGACATGACGCAAGCGGCAAAGAGCGAGACCGATCTCCAGGAAATGCGCGAATGCCTGACGAATGCCGGATTCGGGCGGGTCGAGCTTGCGCTTTTTCACCCGGAGGACGGTGCGATTCTGGGCTGGCGGGTGGAGGCCGAGAAGTAGCCAATAGTCATCACCCGGCTGTGAGCCGGGTTCAGTGCGGCCTTCTTTCCTGCTGAATACCGGCCGCCGGGCGCCTGCCGGCGAGGTGGGAACTTTTGCATTTGCCACTCGATCCAACGAAGAATCGATGCATCCACCCAGCCGAGACTTTGGAGAGACCATGCGCATAACCAGACTGATGTTCCACGCCGCCGGGTACCTGGCGCTGGTGTCCGTGGCGGCGTGCTCGTCCATGGGCGAGTACAGGTCTGCCGGTTCCCGGATTCCCGAAGGCGCTACCGTGGAGCTGACTCAGACGCTGCAGTTCCCCGGACGCTCGACAAGGGCCTACATCCAGTTTGGAGAAACCCTGCGGGGGCGGGTGGATGTCAACGATTGGGAGCCGTATTGCAGCTTTGGCCTGGAGCGGAGCCGCGACGGCGAGGCCCTGGTCCGTGAAGTGAGTCCGACGACGTTCGAGGTGACACAGTCGCGAATCGGGGTCGACGTCAGTTGGAGCCCGGGAGATGGTGAGGACGATGGACTGATCAACGACCGTGAGATCGTTGTCGCCGGCGCGTTTGGCGGGGGTGGTGGTCCGTCCGGCACCCCGTCGTTCCATATCTACTTTACGTCGCTGCAGCTGTATTCCAGCCAGCAGCCGCAGGTCGATGACCTGACCTGTGCTTATCGGGGCTCGTCCGTGGACAGATATCTGACGGTGGAAGAGATCCAGAGCACCCTGGGCGGGATCGCGCGGATCAACTGAGGCGCAGCACCAGTAGCGATTCGCACCGGCACGGGAATTCAGGACGTGCCGTTTGCCAACCCGTAGGTGATGGACGACAGCGCGCGCCTGATCTTGTCGGGGTCCTCGTCGGTTTCCACCCAGTCCCACTCCGCATTGGTGCCCACGGTTGTTTTCTGGGTCTGTATCTTCTTGATCCCCCGGTGGGCGACATTGATGCGCGTGCCGCCCTGGTCGGTACGCTGGAGCGTCAAGGTGTATTTGTCCAGCGCGGTGATCTCATCGAACAGCCGTCCGAGAAACTGGCCGATCACCTTGTCGGTGAGCCCCGGCTCCCCCTTGTTCGACTGCGCCGGCTCGACCCAGTCGGTTTCCATGATGCCCTCCTTGGGGTTGCTGACCACGAGATCCACCCCCAGCGCGCCCCAGTGCGCGACCAGCTTGCGCCAGACCCGTTCGGGGGGGGCATCCACTTCGATCCAGCCCTCCTCGTCGTTGCGCGTCACCTCCATTCCTTCGGGCTCGGGGAGCACCTCCTCGCTGCGAGTTTCCTGTTCCTGTTGCGCCTGTGTCGCTGCCAGCGCGTCGCTGGACGAGCTCACGAGATCAGGCGGCAGCTCCAGATTGGCTCTGGATCGGGCGGTTTCCGCGCCGGGCTCAATGGAGCTGTAGGTCTCCGTATTGCCGCAGGAAGCCAGTGAAACCGCCACAACCAGCAGACAGGCGGCATTGAGTACAAACCGAATAGTATTCATCATCGAGATGGTTGCTCAGTAAGAGAAAGTCAGGCTTTCCGGGCTCGGAGGGCCAGAATTGCGCCAGCGTTGTTGTGCATCCACCGACCAGCCTTGAACGGCGAAAGTATAACAATGATGGCCGGGGTCGTCACTTGATCCGCGCCGCCGCCCGCATCCAGGCGAGCCAGGCGAGGGCGTCGCGGCCACCGAAGGGGAGCGCCAGGAGGCCACTCACAGGGCTGCCGCACCGGGACGGGACAGGGGGCGGGCGGCGGTCTTGTCCCCGACACAACGGCGTCGGGCAGCGCGTGACGACCCGGGACGATATGTCAATACGCCGCCGCCCGGTGCAGACGGGCTTCCTTGCGAGACCGGGCCCCGTCACGCAGCGCGGGCAGCGTGGAAATTCCATGTCAACTTGGGTACAGTTTGTCACCGGCGAAGCCTTCCGGTAGTTCTGTGACATGCTGAATTGCACAGAATTTTCGAGCTTCGCTTTTTTTCATAGATGAAACATTCGGGCTGGCACCATGAAACACATTCATATAAAGGACGGCGCCCTGGCAACGGAACAGTGCGACCGTATCATCGACTGGTTCGAGAACAACGCCGACGCGCAACAGTCCGGGCGCATCGGTTCCCAGGCCCTCAATACCAAGTCGAAGCTGTCGACGGATATCCCGAGATGGTTTCATCTGAAGAAGATGCCCGAGCAGGTAATCGAGAAGGTCCTGCTCGAAGGCGCCGCGGATTACGGCCGGAAACGAGCTCACATATTCCGGTGCCTGTCGAAGATCGTCATCGACAACAGCTATGTGCTGCAACGATACTTGCCGAACGAAGGGTATTACGCCCTGCATTGCGAGACCGGCAGCCCGGCGAACATGATGCGAGTGCTCGCATGGATGATCTATCTAAACGACGTCCCGGACGGCGGCACCCATTTCAGTGAGCAGGAGTACGACTGCGAGGCCAAAGCCGGGCGGCTGGTGATCTGGCCGGCGTACTTCACCCACATGCATCGCGGGATAGTCAGCACGACCTCCACCAAGTACATCGTCACGGGGTGGTACATCTGGGACGGGGTCAGGCTCGATTGAACCACCACCAGCCGTGCAGGCAGGCCGCGTTCGTGGCGACCACTGATTGCAGCACATGGCCGGGCAAGCCGGGCCCACAACGCCGGCCGGGCCGCGGTTCGGGCCAACATCGGGGGCGCACGATGCGTGTGCGGCGCAGGCAACGACACGAACGGGGTGACTCCTGACCGTTGGGAAATCCCCCGGCACCGGCATTGTGCTGATGCTGGCGGGGGTGTCCATTGTTCCCGTGATGGACGGGCTCGCAAAGTACCTTGCCGGCTACTATCCCGTCACGCAGATCGTGTGGGGCCGGTTCTTCTTTCATTTCCTGTGCATGCTCCCGGTGATGCTCATCCGCTACCCGGATGTGGTGCTCAAGGTGCGGCAGCCGGTGCTGCAGGTCCTACGCGGCGGATTTCTCCTGGGTGCGACACTGTGTTTTTTCTGGTCCCTGAAATCCCTGTCGATACCCGATGCCCTGACGCTGCTGTTCGTATCCCCGTTGATCGTGACCTGTCTGTCGCCGGTGCTTCTGGGCGAGCACGTCGGCATCCGGCGCTGGTCGGCGGTGGTGGTCGGGTTTCTGGGGGTATGCATCGTTCTGCGTCCCGGCGGCGCCGCGTTCCAGCTCGCCTCCCTGGCGGCGCTGGGAGCGGGCCTGTGCCACGCCTGCTATATGCTCGCAACCCGCCGTCTGTCCGGCACGGCGCCACCGCTGGTGACTCTGTTCTATACATCCCTGCTGGGAATGGTAATACTGTCATTCTATACCCCCTGGCACTGGCAGACGCCGACCATGCCGCACCTGGGCTTCATGGTGGCTATCGGGGTGATCGCCGCCGGCGGCCATTACCTCCTTATCAAGGCATTCGACTTTGCGGAAGCATCGGTGCTGGCTCCCTTCGGCTATGGCGAGATCGTGATGGCCACTATAGTGGGATACATCGGTTTTGGTGATTTTCCCGACCCGGTCAGCTGGATCGGCATCGCCGTAATCATAGCCAGCGGTGTGTACATCGCAGTTCGCGAGCACCAGGCGCATGTCGCGGTGCCGCCGGACGAGGGCCAGGTGATCGGGTAGGGGGTGATGGCGATGGATCAGTCATTAATGGCAAGGGTGCGTGCCTACCGCCTGCGGCGCGTGCGCGAGGAGATGGCCGCCCGGGATATCGGCAGTATCGTCCTGGTGGACCCGGTAAACGTGCGCTACGCCACGGACACCAGGAACATGCAGATCTTCTCGGCCCGCAATCCGGCCCGCTACGTGTTCATCCCCGCGGACGGCCCGGTCGTCCTGTTCGAGTTCGCGGGCTGCGAGCATCTGTCCGCGGGCAGCCCGAACGTGGACGAGGTGCGCCCGGCGACCACCACCAGCTACGTAGCCGCGGCGCAGCGTCTGCCGGAAGCCGTACACCGATGGGCCTCCGAGATCGGCGATCTGGCCCGCGCCCACGGGAACCGGCGCGTCGGCATCGAGCGCTTCAATGCGCACTGCGGCCTGGCACTGCAGGAGATGGGGTTCGAGACAGTGGACGCCCAGGAGCCCGTGGAGCGTGCCCGGGCGATCAAGTCGGACGACGAGCTGGCGCTCATGCGGGCGTCCGTTGAACTCACCATGGAGGGCGTTGACCGGCTGCGGCGCAGCATCCGGCCGGGAATTTCCGAGAATGAGCTCTGGGCGGAGCTGTGGCGCCACGTGATCGCCCGGGGCGGCGACTACGTCGAGACCCGGCTGCTCAGCTCCGGGACGCGCACCAATCCCTGGTTTCAGGAAGCATCGGACAAGCGCATCGAGGCGGGCGAGCTGGTTTCCCTGGATACCGATGTCGTGGGAGCGTACGGGTACTATTGCGACTTCTCCAGGAGCTTTGTCTGCGGAGACCGCGCCTCCCGGGTCCAGAAGGAGCTGTACCGGCTGGCTTACGACCAGATCCACCACAACATGAGCCTGATCCGGCCGGGCGTGGCCTTTGCCGAGCTGTCGGAGCGCGGTTGGCGTATTCCCGGGGAGTATTTCCCGAATCGCTACTACCTGCTGGCGCACGGCATCGGCATGACCGGGGAGTATCCCTATATCCTGTACTGGCACGACCACAAAGCGGGCGGCTACGACGGCGTGGTGGAAAAGAACATGGTCCTGTGCCTGGAGAGCTATATCGGATCGCAGCACGGTGGGGAGGGCGTCAAGCTGGAACAGCAGGTGCGCGTCGTGGACAATGGCGTTGAGCTGATGACCGACTATCCATTCGACGAAGATCTTCTGACATCTGAAGTCTGACGCGGAGGCCCGCAATGACCAACGAGACCATGCTCAAGTTCAACTATCCGGACTCGCTGATCCGCGAGTACGAGCACTGGGCGGTGCTGCTGCGGCCGGCGCAGGTGACCATCGGCAGCCTGGTGCTCGCGGGGCGCGGGGAGGAGGAGCGTTTCCCGGACCTGCCGCGGGATGCCTTCGGCGAGCTGAAAAAAGTCGCCGGGGAGCTCGAGTACGCGTTGTCGGCGGCGTTCGCCCAGGACAAGATCAACTACCTGATGCTGATGATGGTGGATCGACAGGTCCACTACCACGTCATCCCGCGGTATTCGGCGCCGGTGCAGTTGGACGGGCGCGACTACCCGGACGAGGACTGGCCGGGGCCGCCGGACGTGACCCGTGCGCTGGTTCTGCCCGACGGCGCGGCGGCGATCCAGGAGCGAATTGCGTCGGCCTGGCCGGCCTGAGCGGTACCCGGTTCACCGCCGACTTTGCAATCCGCCGGGTAAATTGCTATAAGCCCTGCCTTTTTGGCACCGGCAGAACTAAAATGAAAGCAATCATACTCGGGGCCGGCCAGGGCAAGCGCCTGCTCCCCCTGACCTCCGACCGACCCAAGAACACCATCGACGTCGCCGGCCGCACGATGCTGGCCTGGCAGGTCGAGCAGCTGGTGCGCTGCGGCGTGACGTCGATCTGCGTGATCACCGGGTTCAAGGCGGAAGCCCAGGAGCGGGAGATCGACCGGCTGCGCGCCCGGTACCCGGCCTGCGACTTCGACACGATTTTCAATCCGTTTTACAAGGTGGCGGACAACCTGGTGAGCTGCTGGATGGCGAGCGGCTGCATGGACGGGGATTTCGTCCTGGTGAACGGGGACACGCTTTTCCACGAGTCGGTACTGCGGCGGCTGCTGGCGAACCGCAAGGCGCCGATTACGCTGGCCATCGACAGGAAGGACCGCTACGACGAGGACGACATGAAGGTCCACCTGGACGGGACCCGGCTCCTGGAGATCGGCAAGGATCTGCCCCGGGACCGCGTTTCCGGCGAGTCTATCGGGATGCTGTATTTCCGGGGTGAAGGCCCGGAGATTTTTCGCAGCATGCTCGGGCGGATCATGGGCGGCGACGGGGCGCTGGATATCTGGTACCTGTCGGCCATCGGCGCCATCGCCCAGGAGCATCTCGTACAGACCCAGTCCATCCAGGGCCTGGAGTGGTGTGAGGTCGACTTCCCGGTGGACAAGACCCGGGCGGAGGCGATGGTGTCCGGCTGGTCGTTCCGGGCCGTCGCGCAGTAGCGGCACCGGTTGCCGGCCGCGGCCAGTGCAGGGAGGGCGTGATTCGGATATACTGCCCGACAGGAGTTGTAATCGGCCGATCTCGTCCCTATATAACGGCCAGCGGGTGCCGGGAATCAAGGGTGGTATCGCGACCCCGCGCCATTAATCCAACGATTTCAATCAGATGCTCGATCGAAAATCCCTGCTGATGAAAGCCGCCGTCGGGTTGTTGCTGATGGCCGGCGCACAGTCCGTCCCGGCCGCCGTCGGCCCGGACGAGGTATCGTGCGGCGTCAAGCCCACGGTGCGCGGCATCAGCCAGACCGCGGAGAAGAACGTCGAGATCCTCGCCGACGATATCTCCTTTCCGGAAAGGGGCGTCGTGCATCTGAAGGGCTACACGCAGCTCATCCGTGGCGGTCACCGCGTCTACGCGGACGAATTGATATACGACAAGAATTCCGACACCGTCGTCGCCAGCGGTGTCGTCAAGTTCGAAACGCCCCAGGGGGACGTGATCCACACCTCGGTGTTGAACTACGACATCGAGAGCGGAAGAATCGTCACCGGCGCCGCCGAGTTCCTGCTCGCGGACCGGAAGAGCCGCCTGCTGGGTGATGGCCACAGTACCGTGAACGCCCATGGTACGGCGCAGAAGATCGTGATCGAGAACGAGAAGATCCTCGAGCTGACCGACGCCCGGGTCACCAGCTGCCTCGACGGCGAGAAGGATGCGACCTTCACCGCCAGCACCCTGACAATCGACACGGACAAGGGTGTCCGCACTGCCGAGCGCGCCAAGGTGCGCATCTCGGCGCCCGAGCGGCACAAGAAGCTCGACCGGGCCATCGACTCCATCGAGTAGCCGGCGGGCCGGCATCCTGCCTGCGTCGTGGCCCTGCTGCAGTGACTGAATCCCCGAAAACCGGCGGGCATGCGGCCATGCGAGCCGAGGTCGTGGATCTGTTCGAGCCTCGCCCCGCGATCTACTGGGCGGATCTCGCCGCGCATGCCGCCGTCGGCTGGGCCGCGTTCGGTCTGGCGGTGGCTTATGGCGGCTGGGTCGCTTTACCGCTGGTCCTGGTCGCGGCGCTCGCTCTTTACCGGGCGGTGATCTTCACCCATGAGCTGGTGCACGTGCGCCGGGGCCGGCTGCCCGGATTTCGTGTCTTCTGGAATACCGTGAGCGGCATTCCGCTGATGGCGCCGTCCTTCCTCTATGACGGCGTTCACCAGGAACACCATTTCCGGCACCATTACGGCACCCCGGAAGACGGTGAATACCTGCCTTTCGGGCATCCGCCCCGCCGGACGATACCTGTTTACCTTCTCAGCCACGTTCTGATCCCGCTGCTGGCGATTCTGCGCTTCGGGCTGATTGCGCCGGCCAGCTGGGTGTGGCCCGGCATGCGCCGCTTCGTGCTGCGGAGAATGTCTTCCCTGTCCATCGACCCGCGCTATGTGAGAAAGCTGCCGGAGACCATCCCATTGGCCTGGCGTGTCCAGGAGGCGGCGTGCGGCGCGGTGGTGTGGACCCTGGCGTGGGGCCTGTGGGCGGGCTGGGTTCCCATGCGGCTGCTTGTCCTGTGGTACGCGGTCATGGTGATCATTCTGTTGCTTAACGGCGTGCGTACCCTGGCCGCGCACCGGTACGCCAACCGGGAGGGCACGATGAGCCGGGATGAGCAGCTGCTGGACAGCGTCAATATCGCCGGCGGCTCCCCCCTGACGCCGCTTCTGGCCCCGGTGGGCCTGCGCTATCACGCCCTGCATCATCTGTTCCCCACGATGCCCTATCACCACCTTGGCGAGGCGCATCGACGCCTGATGCGGGTGCTGCCGGACGATGCCTCCTACCGGGCTACTGTGGAGACCGGGTTCGGGCCCGCCCTGGCGGATCTCTGGCGGCGCGCGGGGGCGGAGCCCGCGTCCTTCGAGCACCGCCCCAGCCGGACGATGTAGTAGCGGCCGGGTGCGGCGCCGCGAGGGTATCTCAATCCGCCGCTGCCGGCGCCGGCTCCGCCTGGCGCGGCAGGAGAACGAACATCCGTCCCTGCTGCTTCATCAGGCCCGCTTTCGCTTCGGCGTGCTCCCCCAGACCCCAGAAGACGTCAGCGCGATTCCAGCCCTTGATGGCGCTTCCGGTATCCTGGGCCAGCATCAGGCGGTTGAGCTGCCTGCCGGGCTCGCCGGGCATAGAAGTGCTCAGCCACACCGGGGCTCCCAGCGGAAGCCGGTCCCGGTCCACGGCCAGGCTGCGGCCCGGCGTCAGCGGAACGTTCAGGGCTCCGGTCGGGCCGCCCATGGGCTCGGTGTCGAGCCGGAAGAAAATGAACCGTGGATTGTGGTTGAGAAGCGCCTGGGACTTGTCCGGATTGCCCCGCAGCCAGCGCCGAATGGAAAACAGGTCCACTTCCTCCCGCTTGAGCTCGCCGGTCTGGATCAAGCGGCGGCCGATCGATCGGTACGGTTGCCCGTTGTGGTCGGCGTAGCGCACGGCGACAACCCGGCCGTCGCGCAGCGACACGCGCCCTGAGCCCTGGACGTGCAGGAAGAACGCGTCCACCGCATCGTCGACCCAGAGCAGCTCGGAGCCGGACAGCGTGTCCGGGGATGCCGCCAGCTCCCCGCGGGCCGGATAGGGCACCACGGTGTCCCCGCGCAGCCTGCCGCGCAGCTGCCGGTCGTCGAGCTCGGGATGGGTGTCGCCGAGGTCGATGGTCAGGAGGTCGTCCGGCGGGCGGTAGATCGGATGTTGATAGGGCCCGCTGCGCTCGAGGCTGCCGTGCAGCAACGGCTCGTAGTAGCCCGTGATCAGCCCTTCGCGGTCGCCGTCGTCCCCGGTTACGGGGTGGGGCCGGAACCGGATTTCGAAGAATATCCGCGCGCGCGCGTCGCCGGGATCGCCGAGCGCCCGAGCGTCACGGCAGATGTCGCGCCATCCGGACCGGTCGTCGAGCCGTCGGCAGGAGGCCAACAGGGCCGGCCACGCCTCCGCGTGGCGGTCTGATCTCCAGCCGTCGAGCGCATCCCAGGACACGGGCTCGCCTATTCCCGGCTCAGTGGGCAGCCCCGTGCAGGCTTGAAGAAGGAACAGGATAGCTGTGGCAGGAATCAGACGGGGCATTGCTTCGTCGTCGGATGGTGAAACGGCGATTGTAAACGACGCCGCCGCTGCGGCGCGAAGTCATGGCCGGAGGTTTGCCAAGGCTGCAAGTGGATGCCAGTATCAGGCAATGCCTCGCCGGATGACCGGCTCCTGCGGCGCGTCGCCCACAATGATCCAGAAACCGTGCCTGCACAATAACAACCACCGGACCAGCGCTCGGACCAGGCCCGGGACACGTCCCG
>JBEPXV010000019.1:0-13911 GCA_041641695.1 Gammaproteobacteria bacterium
ATGTGGATGGCGCTGCTGGTGGCGCCGCTGCAGGTCATCGTCGGCGACCTGCACGGCCTCAATACGCTCGAGCACCAGCCCGCCAAGGTCGCCGCCATGGAAGGCCACTACGAGACCAAGGAAGGCGCACCGTTGATCCTGTTCGGCATCCCGGACGACGAGGCGGAAGAGACCCGCTACGCCCTGCAGATACCGAAGCTGGGCTCCTGGATCCTCACCCACGACTGGGACGGGGAGGTGAAGGGCCTGAAGGCGTTTCCGGCTCACGAGCGCCCCGGCGCCGAGGTCGTTTTCTGGACGTTCCGGATTATGGTGGCGCTGGGTGTGGCCATGGCCGGCGTGGGAATCTGGAGCGCCGTGGCCCGCTACCGGCAACGGCTGTTCGAGGCGGTCTGGCTGCACCGGGCGGCGGTGCTCATGGCGCCTTCCGGGTTCGCGGCGGTCTTGGCGGGCTGGATCACCACCGAGGTGGGCCGCCAGCCGTGGACAGTCTACGGCCTGCTGAGAACCAGCGACTCGGCGGCGCCCATCGATGCCGCGGCGGTGGGCACGTCGCTGATCGTGTTCGTGCTGGTCTACTTCGCGGTATTCGGCGCCGGCACCTACTATGCAATGTTTCTGATGTCCAAGGCGCCGGGGGCGGGCAAGGAGGAGGACCTCTGGCTCACCCGCAGCGCCGGCATAATGCCGGGCCCGGCCATCAAACGCGTGCGCCGCGCGCGCCCCGACGAGGAGGACCGCCATGGAGATTGATCTCGCACTGGTGTGGGCGGGGCTGATCGCGTTCTCAGTTCTTGCCTATGTCATTCTTGACGGCTTCGACCTGGGCATCGGCATCCTGTTTCCCTTTCTCCGGGATACCCACCAGCGGGACGTGGCGATGAACTCAGTGGCCCCGGTCTGGGACGGCAACGAGACCTGGCTGGTGCTCGGCGGCGGCGGGCTGTTCGCGGTGTTCCCGCTCGCCTATGCCACGATCATGCCGGCGCTTTACGCGCCGATCATCGCCATGCTGCTCGGCCTGATATTCCGGGGTGTTTCCTTCGAGTTCCGGGCCCGGTCCGACAAGAGCCGCTTCCTGTGGGACTTCGGCTTCGCCGGCGGCTCGGTGGTGGCGGCGTTCGCCCAGGGCATCGCCCTGGGCGCGCTGGTGCAGGGCATCCCGGTAGTGGAGCGCGCCTATGCCGGCGGCTGGTGGGACTGGCTGACGCCCTTCAGCATGCTCACGGGCGTCGCGCTGGTGGTCGGCTATACGCTGCTGGGCGCGACCTGGCTGATCATGAAAACCGAGGACGACCTCGCCCGGTATGCGCGCCGCGCCGCCTGGTACACCGGCATCGCGACGTTCGTTCTGATCGGCGTGGTGAGCCTGATCACGCCGTTTCTCAACCCGGTATACCTGGACCGCTGGTTCGCCTGGCCGACCATGATCTTCAGCTTCATCGTGCCGGCGTTGATACTCGGCTGCGCCTGGCTGTTGTACCGGGGCCTGCTGGAGGAGCGCGACGCCCAGCCGTTTCTGGCCGCGCTTGGGTTCTTCGTCCTGTGCTACGTCGGCATAGTGATCAGCTTCTATCCCTACATGGTGCCGCCCGGCATCACCATCTGGCAGGCCGCCGCGCCGGACGAAAGCCTGGCCTTCCTGCTGGTCGGGGCGTTGATCCTTATACCGATCATTCTCGCCTACACGGCCTACGCCTACTGGGTATTCCGGGGCAAGGTGGACCCGGAGGAGGGCTATCACTGATGGCGGAGGGCGGAGAACCGCCGCCGTCCCGCCTGAAGAGAGTGCTCTGGTTCGCCGTCTTGTGGATGGCCGGCGTTGCGACCGTTGCCG
Source organism: Gammaproteobacteria bacterium (assembly GCA_041641695.1). Lineage (GTDB taxonomy): Bacteria > Pseudomonadota > Gammaproteobacteria > Arenicellales > JAANXG01 > JAANXG01. The sequence goes on from JBEPXV010000019.1 coordinate 1,838, forward strand.
TCGTCGCCTACGGGATCCGGCTCGTCATCGACGTTTGACTGGTCCACCGCTCTTGAACTCCCCACCACCGGCCATTGCAGCGGATTTGCCGGCGACGCCCGTCATTGTGACGCCGCATCGGATGCGCCCTCGTCACAGGTGTCCCTTGATCGTGCCGCCGCGATGAAGGACTTCAGCTCCCGGATTGCTTCCGCCGGCATGGCGGGTTGCTCAGCGCCGCGGCCAAACAAGTGGAGGTAGGGATAGAACGCGTAGCCGTCGCTGCCCGGCGCGGCCGCCTGCAGGGCGCGGCGGAACTCCCGGGCGCGCTCGGCAGCGGTTCCCCGGTACTCCCAGGCCGGCAGGCCGGTCAGCACGGTGGTGTTTCCCACCACGTAGCGCGTCGCCCACACGGTTCGATTGACTAACTGCGCCGGCTCGTTGTCCTGGGTGAAATAGGCCATGGGGCTGATGATGTCGAGGTATTGCGCGAGCCCGGAATAGTCCTGTCCGAATGTATCCGCCGCACGGAACGACACCGCGGCTTCATCGATCAGGGCCGCGGACAGCTCGAATTCAGCACCGCGCAGATCCCGCACCAGGTCATGGATCGCGGCGGTCTGCGCCGTGATGCGGCTATTGCGCCAGGTCATCCAGGGCAGGTAATGGTCGCCCGCCACCAACGACTGCTTGCTGGCATCTCTGATGCCCGTCGCATCCCGGAAAGCGGCGAGCGTCGTCTCGGAGAAATCGTGGGAAATGTCGGGATAACGCAGATAATCCAGGTGCAGGCCGTCGACCGGATACCGTGTTACCAGCGCTTCGATGGTCTCCAGCAGGTGGCGCCGGAACCCCGGGTGGCTCGGAGACAGCCAGTCGCTCGAGCGCGGGCCGGCGATATTCTGCATGGCCCAGTCCGGGTGCAGCCGCGCAAGGCGCGGGTCCCGGTTGACGGGCAGCCAGGCATGTACGCGGATGCCGTTTTGCTGCAGGGCCTCGAGGGCCGTCCCGAACCGGTCCGGCCCGGACCCGCCGTCAACCGGATAATAACGCCCGCCTTCGGTATTCTTGGCCATCAGGAAGGCGTCCGTTGCGCCCACTGACTTCAGGTCGTCCGCTACGACCTGCGGGTCATGCTCGCCCAGTATAAAGTCGATCCACACCGCGAATCGCTCCGGGCAACGCCGATTGACGCTTTCGACATACTGATCGGCGGTCATGAACCGGCCGCCGCGCTGGCGCACATGGGCGATGAATTCGTGCAGGACATCTGCGTGCTCGCCGATGATGCGGGCATGGAGCAGGAAAACCAGGGGGCGGCCGGTCGACTCGCGCTCCGCGTAGCGCGCCTTCAGCCAGGCCAGAGCCTGGTCGTCGGACATGCCGAGCTGATGAAACAGCGAGTAATCCGACACCGCCGTGTCGGCGCCGTCCTCGGTGGAGATCGGCAGGTCGAACAGGACGCTCTTTTCCCGCCAGCGTTCCAGGGTCGAGCTGTTGTAGACAAAGCCCGCGTCATGCATGGCCCGCAGCGCTTCGTCGTCCACCTCGAGATTCGGCGCCCTGAACCACTGCGCCGGACGGCCGGCCAGGTTCTCGAGCAGGGGCTTGCTCCGACCGAAAACCCGGTCGAGTGCCGGCCGGTCCAGTGTCGGCAGCCGTCTGTGCGACAGGCCGTGCGAGCCGATGGTGTTGCGTTTCGCCAGCGCACGCACCATGCCGGGATAACGCTCGGCATAGTCGCCGAGCAGGAAATGGGTGGCCGGGACGTCTATATCGAGCGCTTCGAGTGCTGATTTGTCGGGGTCGTATTCGGTATCGAAGGTCAGCAGGACAGGGACAGGCGGGGCGGACATCACCGCTCCGGGGAACAGGAGCCAGGCCGAGCAGGTCATTGCAAGCAATGCCCGGGCCGCGTACCAGAATAGATGGCTCATCTGGATTCAGAAACGCCTGGTAACACCCAGGCTCACACTCCATCCGTCGTAGCTGCCCGGTCCCTCGAAGCGGTCGGAGTAATCGGCATGCAGGACCGACATCCAGTCCCGATACAGTCCCGAAGTGAGCTCGAGTGCGACGTCGGTGCCGAACTCGAAGTCGTCCATGTCGTCGTCTTTGTGGAAGCCGCCGGTGGCAATCAGGCTCAGACCGTGGTCGTCGCTGATCTTCCAGTAGCCGAACAGGCTCCCGGCATAGCGTTGGTACTCTTCCGGGTCGTAGTAGCCGTTGTCCAGGTCCTCGTCGAAGGACATCCAGTTCAGGTAGACGCCGAGATCCGCGTTGAGGCTTCCGGTGCGCACTACCGCGCGCCTGGGCGCGAGGATCAACTGCTGCCGCGTATTCCCGTCGGAAAGGTCATCATAGCTGGCGACTGCTTCCACGACGTGCCGGAAATCCGGCCGCCAGTTGACGGCGATCTCATTGTGGTCGTTCAGGACAGCCAGCGAGGCGGCCCGCGGCGAGGCTGCGTGGAGCGCCCTGCTGCGCCGCAGGGAAAACGTTGTGCTGTCCGCCGGCCTCAGGTCCAGCCCGATCTCGTAGGGAGTGAAATCGCCGGTGTCCTGAATGTCTCCGTGGCCGACGCGCCCTGAGACCGCGGCAAGCGGATTGAACCGATATGAGCCGCCGAGCCAGGTCTGTTCGTAGCGAATCCGTTCACGGCCGTCGATGGCCGCAAAACCGCTGTCGCTGTCGGCTCGAAGGCTGTGGTAGGCGGCACCCGCTGAGAGGGCGGCGCGGGTTGTCAGGTGGTGCTCGGCGTCGAGCTCCAGACTCTGAATCTCGATGGTGTCTGAATCCTGGTAGTGACTGCCGCGGATGCCGATGGTGGACCGGGTCGGGGTCCGGACAAACCGGCTGAGCAACGCGGTCTCGGGCGAGTCGGGGCGGCTGCTCTCCAGTGCCTCCAGCGACGCCAGGGCGTCCGCGTGCCGCTGATCGTTGGACAGGGCGACGGTCCGGGTATACAGGCGCTCGTAGTCATCAGGATCTTCATCCAGTAGTGGTTCGACGAGTTCCAGCGCTTCCCGCGGCCGGTCGTCCCAGGCCAGGAAGCGCGCCTTTTCCTCCCGGTACACGGAGGTATTACCGAATAGATCCCGGTACTCATCCAACGCTTTCAAGGCGGCTGCGAAATTGCCCTGCCAGGAACGCACGCGGGCGTACTGGATCCAAGCGTCGGGATTATCTGGGAACAGTTCCAGGTAGCGCTGGTAGAAGCCCGCGGCCTGATCCAGCTTTCCGGACCAGCCGAACGCCTGGGCGGCGCCCAGCAGACCCTCTTCGTCGTCCGGAATGAGCTCGAGCAGGGCCTGGAACTGTTCCCGGGACTGCGGAAGATTACCCGCCCACTCGGCATATTGTGCGCACTGGCGGCGAATACCCGCATCGTCCGGCTCCAGCCGGGCCGCCTCGAGGCAGGACTGCAGGGCTTTGCCGGGCGCGTCCACGGCGGCGTGCGCCTCGGCCAGCCGAAGCCGCAATCCAACATCCCGGGGAGATTGCGCGACCGCGGATTCCAGGGTCGTTATGGTTGCATCGACCGGATCCTCTGCGGCATCGGGCCTGGAAGCCTGACTTTCTGCGCCGGGCGGCCCGCCATTCGGGGGGATCTGTCCGTCATACTGCCATTCGGCGGCAGCGACCGGCAGCGGGCTCGACAATGAAATGGTACCGGCCAGCGCAGCCAGCAGGGCCGCGCTGTAGACACCCGGCAAAGTCACTCTTGCGCCGTTCATTTTCGCCACCGTCGGTTTCTGGTGAACCATACGTCTCCGGCAAACCGGCCGATGGTCACCAGGTCGAAAAGCAGGCTCGCATATCGCAGTGGGGTAACCAGAATACCCTGAAAGAACATCCGCATTCTGCGGCCTGTTGAAACCGCAGTTAGCAGCCCCACCGAGACCAGGGTTTCGGCGGCCAGGGTCACGGCAAGGGGCTCCCACAACTTCAGTATCAACATGATGACCAGGGCCGTGGGAAAGAAGACCTTCTCCATGGCTGCGGTCAGGATGACCCATCCCATGGGCCGTCCAAGTTCCTGGGTCTTGTCGAGCCCGAACGGCTGCCGGTAGGGCTCCCGCGCCTTGCGCCGGTCGTCGTCCTCCGCGCGCGCGCTCGGGGCATGCCCGCGGGATCGATGATACCGCCGCTTCAGCGCCTTGAAGGGGCTGCGCAGCAGCTCGTCGAAGTAATAGCAGCTCTGCAGGAAGGAGGAGGACCACAGGTAGACCTGTTTGGGCAGGGCCTGAATCTCTGGCTCCAGCGTGCGTGCGTGCACGTCCATTAACTGGGCATTCCGGTAACCGTAGTCGGTGAAGGCGAAGCCTATGAATATGTCTTCCGAGTTGGTCAGATTGTCGCCGAACCTGGGCTCGTAGTAGTCGAACAGCTCCTTCAGGTACTCCCGCCGGTAGGCCACGGCGCAGCCAACCGGGTTGACGATACTGCCGAAGAAGTACATCTGGCCGTGATACAGAAAGCGCTGCAGGTAGGTATACAGGACGTCGCGGTACAGATTGGTAATGCCCCGGACAACCCGGCGGCCGAATCCCCGGTCCTGCGCCTGCGCGATATTCGGGTGTCTCGTCAGGAAACTGCGGAGCGGCTCGGGCTCGCCCAGCGGCGCGATATCGCGCAGCCGGATCGGCAGGATTGTGCCGCATACGCTGGCAATTCCGGCTCCCTGGAACAGGGTCTCGACGGTGCGTTCAATATAGTTCTCCGATTCCAGCATGGTGTCGCTGTCCAGGATCAGCAGAACATCGGCGTCGGTTTCGCGGGACTGGCGCTTCAGGGTCGGGGTCTTGCCTATAGGCGAGCGTCGCTGAATGATCTCCAGATTCAGGTTGTTCTCGACGGCGAATGTCCTGGCATATTCGACCGTATGGTCCGTGCTGCCGTCGTCGATCAGGAAAAGCTTGCGCGGCGCGAGGGTCTGGTGGGTAATCGACGCCAGACAAAGAACGATATGCTGTTCTTCATTGAGCGCGGGAATGATGACGTCGACCGTCTTGTCGCGCCAGTCTTCCCGCGGCTGGGGAGTTACAGGATCCGGGCCGCGCCAGAGCCCGATGAGGCTGACAATGCTCGTCGGGCTGAGGACAAAGTACGGTGTCGTGGCCATCTAGACGTGGGACGCCGTCGGATCGTGCTGCAGATTGACGAACTCGTCAATGGTCCGGGTGGTGTTTCGCTTCAGGCTGACAAGATTGTCGATGGTCTGTTCCAGGCTCCATTCGGGCTCGAATCCGGTCAGGTCACGCAGTCGATCCAGTACCGGACGCCGGCGGGGTATATCGTCGTACTCCTGGCCGTAGGCGGCTTCGTAGCTCACATGTTCGATGGTCGATTTGCTGCCCGCGGAATGTTTCACCAGCTCGGCCAGCTCGCCGATCGTGATCTCGCGGTCGTTGCCGACATTGACGATCTGGCCAAAGCTCCGTTCCGTTGAAGCCAGGGCGTCCAGGGCCCGGGCAGTGTCGCGCACGTCGCAGAACGAGCGGCTCTGGCTGCCGTCGCCGTACACCGTGATGGGCTCGCCGCTGACCGCCTGCTGCACGAACCTCGGTACCACCATCCCGTAGGTGCCCACCTGCCGGGGACCTATGGTGTTGAACAGGCGTACCGCGCAGATGTTCTGCCCGTAACCGCGGTGATATGCCATGGCATAGAACTCGTCCAGCAGCTTGGTTACCGCGTAGGTCCACCGCAGGCGGCTGTTGGACTTGAAAGTCAGATCGGTAGCCTCGTCGAATTGGTCGGCCGGGTTCAGGCCGTACACCTCGGAGCTCGAGGCGATGATGCAGCTCGGGTTCCAGCCGCCGCGATGCACGGCCTGCAGCAGCCGCTCGGTTCCTGACACGTTGGTGCCCAGCACCCCGATGGGATCATCCAGTACCCGCTGCACGCCCACCACCGCCGCCATGTGATAGATCCGGTCGGCCCAGGCGACGGCTTCGCGCAGACCATTCCAGGTTTCAATGTCCTCGAAGCTCGCGCGCAGGTTCTTGTTGCGGTCATGGGCAGCCAGGTTGCGCCTTGCGCCGGTGCTCAGATTGTCAATGACATGGACCTTGTCACCGTTTTTCAGGTGCAGATCGACGAGATGAGAGCCTATAAAGCCGGCGCCGCCGGTAATGAGTACATGCATGATTCACCCCCGTGAAGCATTAATTTTAAGTATATGCATTTCGACCAGGGGGTTTCCGTTTCGTGGGGACTTCTCGCCTGCCCTGCACTGCGGGGCGGTGAAGAATGGTGGAACAACCTTCCTGGTGTCGATACACTAATATGCGGATCGTTGCTCCGTTAAACAAGGCGGAGTTTCATTCTCCACCTCAATTTTTTGAAGGCTAGCATGAGGGTCGTGCCAGGCCTTGATCTGGGTCAAATTATCGAGCTGCCGGCGCGGTTGCCTTGCCTACGCCTGCTGGCGCGGTAGATAGTCGGTGGGGTTCCTGACGACGACGTTGAAACTGATGCTGATACGCGGTTCTTCCGAAAGGTTCGGGTGGACGAAGTGCATCAGGAATGCCGGCCACATCAGGATGGTGCCGGGCGCGGGCGAGATGGTGAGCTCGGGGTCGATCTGGGGGTCGTTCTTGATGGCGGTCATGTTCACTGCGCCCCGGGGGTCGTAGAAGGTGACGCAGCCCGGCCGCACGTCGGAGCGGTTGCGCAGAGCGGCCCGGGATTCCGGCACCCGCACGTAGTAGGTGCCGCTCAGGTAGGCATACGGGTGGTTGTGGGGGTCGTGGTAGTCGCCCAGCCGGTTGACGTTGGCCCAGCCCTGCAGCGACCAGCGGATGTCGTAGTCCATGCCGGCCCGCCGGCAGTAGTCCCGGGCGGTCTTGTCCACGCATTTCCTCAGCCATTCGACCGCGGGATTGTCCATCGCCAGCAGATTGTCCGCGCGGTAGTCCGTGGTCAGCTGCTCGTTGCCGGATTCCAGCTCGAGCACCAGGCGCTCCAGCTCGATATTGGCATACTCGTGTCCCGGCAGGCTCCGTTCCAGGAACAGGACGGGCCAGAGCAGGCGGAAGCCGTTGTCGTCCGGCGGAATCACCGTTGCTCCGGTATGGGGCCGGGCAGGCCGGCTTGCCGGGGGGCGAGCCGCAATGGATTGCGGCGTCGCCTGGCGGCTCCTCGCAATGACGGCGTGCCGCCGGAACGCGTTTTTGCCGTGCGCCAGGTGATCATACAACGGTGATTCCGGAAGCGTCCCAGGCTCCGGGCCAGACCTCGCCAGAGGATTCGCTGCGCATCGCGCGGATGCGGCCTACCGGCACGTCCGACGCCAGCAGCGGGCCGGGACCCTCGCCGGCCGCCCGCGGCGGTATCTCGTCCAGGATGCCGGTCATGCCCAGGTCCGGCTCGCAGGGCACGTAGACGGCGGCGCCGGCGGTGCTCTGGAACACGGTGCCGTTGGCGGTGCGGAGCTCGCCGAAGCAGCCCACCACGCATACCGCGGACAGCAGCTCCACCGCCCGGGCCCGGGCACAGGAGAATACGCGGCTGTAGCCCGACAGACGGGACGTGTAGGACGGCACCAGCAGCATGTCGATCCCGGCGGATGCCAGCCGGGCGGACAATGCCGGCAGCTCGATATCCAGGCAGATCAGGATCGCCGCCCGCACGCCGTTCAGGTCGAAAGTCCGCACCACCGTCCCGGTCGACAGGTTCCAGTCGTCGGGTTCCCGTTCCGAAGGCACAAGGCACAGTTTGTCGTGGTGGACTTCGCCGCCGTCGGGAAGGAAGACATGGGCCCGGTTCAGCCAGGGCGGTGAGTCGTCCGGAGAATGGACCGGCATGCTGCCGGCCACCAGCGCGATTCCATGGCGGGCGGCGAGCGGCCGGATCAGTTTCAGGGCTTCGGGCGTACGCTCGGCGAGCCAGGCGACCTCGTCGCGGCCGGCCAAGTCATCGGGGGCGAACGCCAGCCACTGCTTGGCGATCCACTCGGGCACGACCAGCACTTCGGCGCCCTGGGCAGCGGCCTCGGCAACTTTCGCCTCAACGGCCGCCGCCCAGCGCTCCAGGTCCGGTGCAACGTGCCCGAGGCGCGTGCACCACAGGGCGACGCGGATTGTCTCCCGTGTTGCGGTCACACTGCTCCGCCGCGCCTTACTTCTTGAGCTGGGTCCACACCTTGTCGCGCAGCTCGCGCGCGGTCTTGGAGCAGTCCAGCAGGGGACGCAGCCGGTCCGCGTATTCCTCCGGCATGTTCACGGCGGGATCGGCTTTGAGGCTGTCGTCGAGATATTCGCCCGACCCGGCGATGGCGTTCATGTAGCCGGTGTAGTTCGACGCCTCGGCGGCGTTCTTCGGGTCCATCATCCAGTTGATGAAGGTCTTGGCGTTCTCGATGTTGGGCGCGCCCTTGGGGATCACGAAGTGATCGCCCCATACGTCGAGCCCTTCCTTCGGGTAGACGTAGGTGATCGATTCCCGCTTGGCCTTCGCCCGGTGCGCCGCACCGTTCCACATGTGGTGCATGATGACCTCTCCCGCCACCATGCGGTCGATGGTGCCGGACGACGAGTACATGGCCAGGTGCGGCTTCTGCTTCTCCAGCACTTCCAGGATCTGCTGGGCTTCTTCGCTGCTCTCCGTGCACTTGCTTACACCGAGGTAATGGGCCGCAGCATTCCACGCTTCCACCGGATCGTTCAACGCGACGACCTGGCCCTTGAGCTCGTCCCGGGGCTCGAAAAACTCCTTCCAGCTCTCCTCTAGATCCGGCGCCCGCTCGGAGTCGTACGCCAGCCCGGTTGTGCCCCACATGTAGGGCGCCGAGTACTTGCGTTCGGAGTCGAACGGCGGGCTGTCATGCGGCGCCGCGACGTTGCCGAAGTTGGGCAGCTCGGAGGCGTTCAGCTCCATGGCGAGGTCCTGGGCGATCATGGTCCGGACCATGTAGCCGGACGGCACGACGATATCGTAGCCCGTCGCTCCAGCCTGCAGCTTGGCCAGCATGGATTCGTTGGAGTCGTAGACATCGAGTGTCACGTCAATGCCGGTCTCCTGCTCGAAGCGCTCCAGCAGGTCCGGCGGAATGTAATTGGACCAGTTGTACAGGAACAGTTCGTCGGCATTGGCGGCGCCACTGCTCAGGCCTACCGACGCGACGGCGGCCAGTGCGATTCTTTTTAGACCTGTCATGCAGGGTTCCTCCTCTGATTGATGGGGTAACAGCCAATCAGCGCACCCGGTACCGGGCACACTCCCTGCATACTACAACATTTATCCGCGCCGGACGCGACCGATGAGAAACGACAGGGAAACGAACACGATGGAAACCACCAGCATGAGAGCCGAAATGGCGTTGACTTCCGGGGTGACGCCGATGCGGATCATGCCGAATATGTACACGGGCAGCGTCGTGGCGCCCGCCCCCGCGACGAAATAGGTGATGACGAAATCGTCCAGGGAGATAATGAAGGCCAGCACCGCCCCGGACAGGATTCCCGGCCACAGCAGCGGAAGGGTGACGCGGCGGAAGGTCTGCCAGGGCGGCGCATAGAGATCCGCGGCGGCGTGCTCCAGCGCCGGGTCCATGCCCTCCAGGCGCGCCCGGATGGGCAGATAGGCGAACGGGATGCAGAATACCGTGTGGGCGATGATTACGGTCAGGATCCCGAGCTTGAGGCCGATGAGGACGAAGAACAGCAGGGTCGCCACGGCGGTGACGATCTCCGGCACCACCAGGGGCAGGGCGATGAGGGCATTGACGCCGTCCTGGCCACGGAAGCGGTGGCGGGTCATGCCGATGGCGGCGAAGGTGGCGGCCACGGTGGCGATCAGCATCGCCGAGGTAGCGATGACGATCGAGTTGCGGGCGGCGCGGATGATATCGTCGTTGGCCAGCACGACGCCGTACCACTGGGTGCTGAAGCTGGTCCAGATGGTGGCGATGCGGTTCTCGTTGAAGGAGAACGCGATCAGGATGATGATCGGCACGTACATGTAGGCGAACAGCGCGGCCGCCGCGGGGGCGATGCCCGGGAAACGCCACAGGGGATTTCGGTTCGGCCGTGCCATCTGTTCAGGTTCCGGGCGCGCGCCGGAAGCGCAGGGCGTAGGCGATCATGGCGACCAGCACCAGGGCAAGCAGAACGAACGCCAGGGCGGAGCCGAAGGGCCAGTTGCGCGCCGCGCCGAACTGGTTCTGGATGAGATTGCCGATCATCAGCGACTTGGATCCGCCCAGCAGCTCGGGCGTCACGTAGGCCCCCAGGCAGGGCACGAACACCAGCACCGATCCGGCGACGATACCGGGCAGGGCCAGCGGGATGACAATGCGCCGGAGCGCCTGCAGGCGGTTGGCGCCCAGGTCGTAAGCGGCCTCCACCAGGCGCAGATCGAGCTTCTCCAGGCTGGCATAGATCGGCAGCACCATGAAGGGCAGGAACGAGTAGGTCAGGCCGACACCGATGGCAAAGGGCGTGTACAGCACGTCGATGGGCTGGTCGGTGATCCCCATCCAGCGGAGCACGACTTCCACCAGTCCGTTGTTGCGCAGCAGAAGTATCCAGGCGTAGTTGCGCACCAGGAGATTCGTCCAGAACGGGACGGTGACCAGGAACACCAGCAAGGCGCGCATGCGGGGCCCCTGCAGCGCCATGTAGAGCGCCGTCGGGAAGCCGATCAGCAGGGCGATCGCGGTGGTGGTGGTCGACAGCCAGAATGAGCGGGCGTAGATCTGCAGGTAGTCGGTGTTGACCTCGACGGAGCCGTCGAGATTGCGCTCGAACAGAAAGGCGAAGTAGGCCTCGGCCGTGTGCTGATCCCACACGACGCCGCCATACTCGCCCCGCTCCAGGATGGAGACGTAGGCCATGAGCCCCAGGGGCAGGAGCATGAACACGCCGATGATGGCGATGGCCGGCCCGATCAGGCCGGCGCGACCCGCGAGTACCCGCGCCGGGATCACGCGCCGGACCTCACTCCGCGAGCACCCGAACGGCGTCGCGCGGAATATGCACGCGCACCACCGCCCCGGGTTCGAGCGTCCTTCGAACGCCCGCGTGGTTCTGGGCGCGTACCCGGAATGCCGTGCCGTTGTCCAGCGTGAGGTGATAAATGGTGTCCGTGCCGAAGTACACGACATTGCTCAAGGTACCGGGCATGATCGTGCCGCCCGGCGCCTCGCCGTCGAATACCAGCTCCGCCCGCTCGGGCCGAACCGCGAGCGTGACCGGCGCGCCGTTCGTGCCGACCCCGGGGTCCTCGACGGCCACGACGGTATCGGTGTCCCGCAGCCTGTAGCGCCCCTCCGCGCCCGGGTTCGCCACCCTCTCAGCGGGCAGGAAGTTCGTGTCGCCGATGAAGTCCGCGACGAAGCGCGTCGCCGGGTGCTCGTAGATCTCGCTTGGCGTGCCCACCTGGAGCACGCGCCCGTCGTCCATCACCGCCAGACGGTCCGACATGGTCAGCGCCTCTTCCTGGTCGTGGGTGACGAAAATGAAGGTGATGCCCGTTTCAGCCTGCAGGCGCTTGAGCTCGAGCTGCATGTCCTTGCGCAGCTTCAGGTCCAGGGCCGACAGAGGCTCATCGAGCAGCAGCACTTTCGGGTGGTTGGCCAGCGCCCGGGCGAGCGCCACGCGCTGCTGCTGGCCGCCGGACAGCTGGGCCGGCTTGCGGTTTGCGAGCTCCCCCAGGCGCACCAGCTCGAGCATCTCCCGCACCCGCGCGTCGATGGTGTCGGCCCCGGTGCCCAGCATCTCGAGACCGAAGGAAACATTGCGCGCCACGCTCAGGTGGGGGAACAGCGCGTAGCTCTGGAACACCGTGTTGACCGGCCGCCGGTACGGGGGCAGGCCGGTAAGCGCCTGCCCGTGGAGCTCGATGTGCCCGGCGCTCGGCTCGTCGAAACCGGCGATCAGCCTGAGCAGCGTGGTCTTGCCGCACCCCGACGGCCCGAGCAGGGTAAAGAACTCGTTTTCGCAGATATCCAGGCCTACTTCCCGCAGGGCCTGTACTTCATCGGCGCCGCTGCCGAATACCTTGGATACGGCCGCGGCGTGTATCGCAACGGCTTTGGTGAGTCCCGGGTCTTGCATGATCTGATGGGCGATAACGAACGGCGAAGTCTA
>JBEPXV010000020.1:0-13562 GCA_041641695.1 Gammaproteobacteria bacterium
CCTGCCTCCGGAATACCCCTTCGCCGACGACATCGACCGCTTCATGGCCCTGTACACGGGTGAGGCGGGCGAAGGCGGAAAAGGGCTTATCCTGGATCAGGGCAGAGAAGGCGCCTGCACCGGTTTCGGGCTCGCGGCGACGATTAATTACCTGCTCTGGAGGCAGGCGTTCCTCGTCGAGGAGCACGATCCCGAGAACGCGAAGAACTGGCCGCCGTTGGTCGCGGAGAGAATGTTGTATCACCTCGCGCGCTTTTACGACGAATGGCCGGGGGAAGACTACGAAGGCTCGAGCTGCCGCGGGGCGGTCAAGGCCTGGCACAAGCATGGGGTCTGCTCGCGTAAGCTCTGGCCGTACCGCGATCGCAGCGGCAAGGCGCGCTACGTGTCGCCGCGCGAGGGCTGGGCCGAGGATGCCGCCAGACGGCCACTGGGCGTCTACTACCGTATCGTCAAGAATTCCATAACCGACATGCAGTCGGCTGTCTACGAGGTCGGAGCGGTGTACGCGTCCGCTGACGTGCACGAGGGATGGAACGTCCCCCGAAAGAAGGCTTCGCGAATCAACCACAGGAATCTGCCGGTGATTCCCTGGCGCCCGCAGGCGGAGCTCGCGGGCGGCCACGCTTTCGCGTTGGTGGGATACAACGAGCGCGGCTTCATCGTCCAGAACTCCTGGGGCCAGGGCTGGGGGGCGCGCGGGTTCGCGGTGCTTTCCTACGATGATTGGCAGGCGAACTGCACCGATGCCTGGGTCTGCGTTATGGGCGCGCCGACGCGCACCAGCTCGCCGGTGCACTTCCTGGGCCGCGATCGCCGCCGGGAAAAAGATTTCGAGAACATCCTGCCGGAGCAATTCATCCCCGTAGGCGCGGCCAAGGCGCCGGATCACGAGTACCGCGACCCGTCAGTGGCGCCGTGGGAAGAGGAAAGGGCCTACCGGCACAGCGTTGTCATGGCCAACGAGGGCAAAGTCGAATCCCGCCTGGTTGATACGCGGGACGCGGCCGACGCGGTTGATCGCGTGGTGGTGCAAGGCGCGCGGCAGTACTTCGAGGAAGGCAACAAGAATCCGCCGCGCATCGCCTTGTACGCGCATGGCGGGTTGAACAGTGAAGGGGACTCGATTGCGCGGATTCGTACTCTGGCGCCGTACTTCGTCGAGAACGGCGTGTATCCGGTCTTTCTCACATGGAAGACCGGAACCCTGGAGAGCCTGCTGTCGATCATGCAGGACGCCACCGGCCGGCTGTTTCCGAGGCGCAAAGGGTGGCGCGACGTCTGGGATGCGGCCCGGGACCAGGCCGCCGAAGTGCTCGACCGCACGCTGGAGGTCGCCTGCGGCAACCTCGGCGTCAAGGCCATCTGGTCGCAGATGAAGCAGAATGCCCATGCGGGCTCCCTGCGTGCGGACGGTGACCGGGGCGGGTACCTCACGGTGCGTGCACTGAACAGACTCAAGAGCGATTACCCGCGCTTACAGATACATCTCGTCGGTCATTCGGCGGGCTCGATTCTGCTCGGGCACATGCTGGATGACATGGTGCGGAACGACCTCGAAGTTCGAACCTGTACGCTGTACGCGCCCGCGTGCACCGTGGAATTCGCGAACCGGCACTATGTCCGGGCCGTGGAGCGCGAGGTTCTCAAGCGAGCCAACCTGCACCTGCATGTGCTGGACGACGAACGGGAGAGGGGTGACAGCGTCGGGCCGTACAGAAAGTCATTGCTGTACCTGGTGTCACGGGCGCTCGAGGATTTTCACAAGATGCCGTTGCTCGGCATGGCCCACGCGCTGGAGTCTGCAAGCGACGGCGGCAACACCTGGAACCGCAGCGCGGTGGAGCATATTTCCACATGGCGTTCATTCTGGAGCGGGGCACGCAATGCCTACCTGCTCAGCGACGAGCAGGTCGCGACAGCCGCCGAGTGGACGAACGGAGAAATGTCCAGGGTGATCGACCGGATCGACAGTGCCCACGGGTCGTTCGACAACGACGTCAAAGTCATCGACGAGACCCTGCGCCGCATAACCGGCTCGACCTCACTGGAGCATGCGGTGGAGAACCTGCGTTATTGAAATATCGCGAATGACACTGAGTCGGAAGGCAGGACCGTAATGCACGGTGAAAGAATCGCGTCGGGAGACTGTGTGGCCGGTCATGTGGACCCTGTATCCGGAATCACGGGTCGATATGTGCCGCGAACAGAGCAGTGCAGGCATTGCGCATAGACGTTCTGCACTTTATCAGTAAATCGACAGGAGGGAATAGTCATGCAACAGCACGAATATGTCGTAATACGAAGCACGAGTCCGATCACCCGGTCACCGGGCGCTATGGCCGGGCGCCAACCCACCCTTGCCGCAACGGCGCCGGAGGTAATCGACATCGAGGAGGTTGGGCTCACCAGCCGGGAGCACGCCGATCTGCGCCGCGACCCCCGGACGCGCGCCATCGCCCGATCGATGCCGATGAAGCTCATCACTCCCACCGAGGTCGCGGACGCTGCCCCTGCTGCCGGCGATGCAACCTGGGGAGTGGAGGCGGTGGGCGCGACGGATACGCCTTTTGATGGCGCGGGAATCACCGTCGCCGTCCTCGATACCGGCATTGATCCGAGCCACCCGGCATTCGCCGGGGTCGACATCGTGCAAAAGAACTTCACCACGGAGGGCGACAATGACAGCCACGGACATGGAACCCACGTGGCCGGCACGATCTTCGGCCAGGACGTCGACGGCCTCCGAGTCGGCGTGGCGCCCGGGGTCGAGCGCGCGTTGATCGGAAAGGTTCTCGGCGCAGGTGGCGGATCCTCGGCCTCGATTGCGCGCGCCATCCAGTGGGCCGTCAACGAAGGTGCGCACGTCGTTTCCATGTCTCTGGGGATCGACTTTCCGGGGTTCGTCAAGCTGCTGATCGAGCGGGAAGGCCTGGACGTTGAACCCGCCACCTCCATAGCCCTCGAGCAATACCGGGCCAACGTCAATCTCTTCACGGCACTGGCGGACACGGTACAGGCCCACGGAGCATTCGGTCAGGGAACGTTGATCGTCGCGGCGTCCGGCAACGAAAGCCGGCGGCCGGAGTTCGAGATCGCGGCATCGCCCCCGGCCGCGGGCACCGGTGTCCTCGCCGTTGGTGCGTTGGGTGAAAGCGCGGACGGACTCTCCGTGGCGCGTTTCTCGAACAACGAGGTGGATGTCGCCGCGCCCGGTGTCGATGTGATCTCGGCGAAGCCCGGCGGTGGTCTCGTCTCGATGAGCGGCACCAGCATGGCCACTCCGCACGTCGCGGGTGTCGCCGCGCTGTGGGCCCAGAAGCTGCGGGATACCACTGGGCGAGTGGAAAGCGGCACCTTGCTGGCGCAGGTCGTCGCCAGCGGCACGACCGCCCCCCTGGCTGCCGGTACCGAGGAGGAGGACATCGGCACCGGGATCGTCCGGGTGCCGCTGAGCTGATTGCCGGGGAACCGCTGGTTCTGCGAGTGTGGCGAGGCAATCCAGGAATATCGACCCTCGGCAGGCGAATCCGGCGCACGCCTCGCGTAATTGAGTTCTCGCGGACATTTAAATGCAATGCCGGCCAAACGGGGTTCTGACAAAGCTCGTTTTCTCTGGACTGCTTCGTCGCACCGCTTTTCGTCATAACGCCACTAAACAGTGGCGCCCTGGTGTCCACCAGTTTTACTGGCTTCGACTGAATGCGTGCGGGGTGTAACTGATGGAGACAATTAACTTTGCATTATACGCGGCGGGTGTGGGAATAATTTTCGCATTTGCCCTGTGGCGCTTTAATCAAGTGCCTCGAGTTACGCCGATTGAGGATCGCGAATTACCCCCAGTCTTGGCAACATTGAGGGAGTGGGTGCGACTGCGACAGCCGCCACCTCCACTCGTTTCTCCTCCGCCGCGTGCCAACACTACCGCCTTCAAATACTGGCTTTACCGCATCGCGTATAGCTTGATTGGTGTAGCGTTGTACTCTGGTCTCTATGCGATATTGGTTCAGAAGCCGGCTCTCAGGGACCAAATAACTGCATTTCTCACAGATACGAGCGTTCTATCTGATCTGCCTCCAGAGTGGCTCACGAATGGCATCATTCTTGCGTTCCTTCTTATGCTTGCCAGTTGGATTCCCCCGTTTCGTGGCATGGATGCAAGCTTTCGCAAGTACCTGTACGAGAAGGCCTCAATCCCCGCCGAACAGTTGAAACTCCAGTACGCCTTGCGAGCTGCTCCATTCTCGCCCGACGAACAACTAGTGGAAAAGGTTCGACAGGAATTGTCGGCAGACGGTTTTTCTGTTTCAGACATCATCTTGGAACCACATCCAACGACCAGGACTCTGTGGACAAAGATCAGCGTGCTTGTTGAGTTGCTGAATAAATGGGGCACACAGGACCAGTACAAAACAGCATTGTCTCTGATTCGCGAGCCAACGTCGGAAAAGCGTTCCTTTGATCGAGTGCACGAAGAGTACTCAGCGCTCAAGAGCGACGCACGATTGTGTCTGGAGGCTCTGCACAGTGCGCCGGATTCGGAAGAAACTGTGCGACGTGAAGAGCAATTTCGTGTGGATTGCCACGCTTTTTTGGATTCGCTATACGCACTATATTCCCGTGTCTCGTTACGGAGTCACCATGGCTATAATCAGTTGGTCAAGGCGATCCGTAAACTGGGCTTCGATATCAGAGAACCCGTGAACCCTATTCCGGATCTCAACGATCTTTTCTGGCTCGTCATTATTCTGTTTTTCGTAACCACCATACCGCTGGCGTTTCGAGTGGGGCTTCCTTCCGCGCTAACCTATACGGGCGTTTTTGTCGTGGCGACTCTGATCCCGGTGTACATAGCAGCGGAGTGGCCTTTGCTTCTGCGCCCGGCCAGTTCGGGCGCTACACCCATCGTGTTCCCTGTTCTCACCGCCGCTCTGGCTGGGATCATTGCTGCCGTGGTCTCAGTTGTGCACGGAGCCGTGTGCACTGGTTCGGAGTGTGCCGTGGTGATTGATCTGTCTGCGGGGGTAGAAAGACTACTTGAACGCTCTTGGCCATGGATGCTGTTGATAGTGGGTCTAACAGGCGCATTGTCCGTGTTGATGCTCGTAGGTCATTATCCGCGGCCGCCGCAGTACTCGCTCATGCGAGCCTTCCTGACATGGACCAGTTTGCGAGATGCAGCAGTTCTCTCCGCGGTCGTGCTGCTTGTCATGCTTCTGGTGGTGGTGCCGCACATGATCCCTGATCCCTGGTCGTGGAATAATGTGGGACGTGTAGCGGGTCTGGTAGCGCGTCCGGTAGCTACTGCCTTAGTGATCGGGCTAATAGTGCCTACGTGGCACCGAGGGAATGTCGTAAACGTGGAGGTGAAGCAGGACGATGTGTCGTAGAGTTCCCCGACAGTATACCGAACTCCTTCAACGGCACTTCTATCCATCGCACACGCAATTTGACAAATCGGCTGCCCTCGACCGTGCGCCAGCCGGTTCGAAGGGACCCCGGCCGACGGTCATGGCAGACAGACATGGAGGTAGCAGCGATGGCCAGGATGGCCCGACTCGTCGTCCCGGATCATCCGTACCACGAAGATGGCTTGCGCGGAGCGATCGGCGAAGCACACCGGCGCTACACCCGCCGCGTGAATCTTCGCCAGCACTGGCGCGGCCGCTTCTGGCAGGAAAGGCTCCATTCGGTCGTTATGGATGAGAGGCATCTGGCGGCCGCGGTTACGTATGTAGAGCTGAACCTCGTCCGCGCCCGGTTGTGCGACGGTGCCGACCAGTGGCGGTGATCGAGTGCCCGGGCGCGCATCGCCGGCGACCGCGATCCGCTCGTGGACAGCGGCCTGCTCGAATGTCTGCTGCCGGGCCGCGGAGCGGAGGAGTCAGGCCGGAGGAGCCAACCCGTGAAGCGTTCCTGCTACACAGCCGCGGCGGCCGGCCGTTGAGCGGCGAGGGCTTTGTGGATCGCCTCGAGTCGATCATCGGCCGGACGGTGCGCCCGGCCCGACCTGGTCCTGGGCCGAAGGGCGGATCGCCGTGGCTGTCGGTGCAAGCATCGATCGCAGTCCGGGGTTCAGTATACTGTCCCCGGAACGTCAATCTTATTGAGGAGGCAGCACTCATGCCCGTTAAACGACCCAGCCATGAAAGCCTGCAAGCCATTTCCGACTATTATGGCTTTGATCTGACACCCCGGGAGATCAGCGAATTCGAGCCTGCCATCGCGGCCTCCATGGCAATCTATGATCGTCTGGATGAGCTCCCGGACGAGTACCTGCCCGTCAAGTATCCGCGCGCCTCGGTGGGGCACCGTCCGACCGGTCAGGACAATCCTGTCAACGGTTGGGTCTGGAAGTGCTCGGTGCGGGGCGCGGATGCCGGTCCGCTGGCCGACCGGACGGTGGCCGTGAAAGACAATATCGCCGTGGCGGGTATTCCCATGCTCAACGGCTCACCGATCATGGAGGGTTATGTGCCCCGTGAGGATGCGACCGTTGTTACCCGGTTGCTGGACGCCGGTGCACACATCATCGGCAAGACGGCTGTTCCGGCCTTTTGCTTTGACGGAGGCGGCTGTACGGGATATCCCGAGCCGCAACCGGTTAATCCACATAATCACGATCATCTGCCCGGCGCGTCGTCCAGCGGCAGCGGCGCTGTTGTCACCAACGGCGAGGTGGACATGGCGTTGGGCGGCGATCAGGGTGGATCGATCCGGCTGCCGGCCTCGTGGAGCGGGTGCTACGGCATCAAGGGGACACATGGGCTGGTTCCATACACCGGGGTCTTTCCCATCGAGATGACCCTCGACCACGTCGGACCGATGGCGCGCAGCGCCGAGGACTGCGCCAGGATGCTGGAAGTCATCGCCGGCGCCGATGGGCTGGACCCGCGCCAGTACGACGTCAGCACGTCCGCCTATACACAAGCGCTGACCGAAGATCTTTCGGGGGTTCGTATCGGGGTGCTTCGCGAAGGATTCGGCATTCCCCAGGCCAGTGAACCGGATGTGGACGCCGCGGTGCGCGACGCGGTGGCCGTGCTGGAGCGTGCCGGCGCCAGCGCATCCGAAGTGTCCGTGCCCATGCATTCCGACGGTCTAGCCATATGGAGCGCCATCGCGTTTGAGGGCGCAACCGAGCTCATGGTGCGTGGGGACGCCTTCGGCACGAACTGGCGCGGCCACTACAGTACGGAATTGATGGACTTTTACGGCCGGGCGCGGCGTGCCCGGGGTCGCGATTTCAGCGACACGGTAAAAATCACCGTGCTTGCCGGCCACTATATGTCGGAACAGTACAACCGGCACTACTACGGCAAAGCACAGAATGTCTCCCGGCGCCTGCGGGCGGAGTACGATAGGGCCCTGGAGCAGTGCGATCTTCTCGTCATGCCGACCACCGCAATGAAAGCGGTAGGTCGTCCCCCGGACAAGACGCTTGGGAGCATCCTCGCCGCCGCGCTCGGCAATCTCCATAACACGGCACCGTTCGATGTGAGCGGGCATCCCGCCATGAATGTGCCCGTCGGTCTGTCCGAGGGGCTGCCGGTGGGAATGATGCTCATCGGGCGTCACTGGGAGGAGGCTGCTGTTTTGCGTGCCGCACATGCGTATCAGGTCGGCGCGGCGTAGCGGTTTGCCGATACTTGCTGCTGATTGCCTGGGCGGAACCGGATCACGGGTTCGCTCAAGATCATCTGTCAGGTGGGCCGCCGGCCGGACTTCCTGGGGGCTGATGCGATGCGTCGTATTTACTGATGCTCCTCGCGGCCCGAGCCGTGGCCGCGCGCACCCAGTCGCGCCAGGGGTGATCGGGGCGGCACTTCGCAGTCCCCTTGGCGGCCATCCAGGCGATGCACGAGCGGCGAGTCGGTCGCCGGCCACTGGCCCTTCAGCAGGTTGTCGGGCGCATCCCCGGCGAACACCAGGTAGCCGTACTTGCCGTAGTGGGGCACCTTGCGGGCGAGTCCCGGCACGGCCGCCGGGTTGTCCGCGGCCAGCCAGGCAATGGGGGGATCGGCGGTGGACCCCGTGACCACGAAGCTCCTGTCTTCGCGGGACCACGTTTGTCCGGCCAGGCGGACGCCGCCCGGCGCAATGTCCGCCGCACCGTCGAGTCTCCCGGCCAGCCGGCTGCGGAACCGGTTTTCCCAGCCCAGCAGCCAGACCGGCTGATCCTCGGGCAGGGACGCCAGCTCGTCGTCGGCGCGCACGGCAACATGGGGCTGGGTCGCCGCCCAGGCCTCGGCCAGCCGGTCGTAGGCCCGGCGCATGGACGCCGGGGCCGCCGAGGGTGTCACCAGCATGAGCCGGTCTGCGCCCAGCAGGGTGTCCAGCGAAACCGGGATCTCTCCCGGCAGCAGCCGGCGGAACAGGTCGAAACGGGGATCCACTGCCATACAGCGCGGTTCGCCCGACAGGGGCAGGGTGACCCGCGTGCTGTCGCCGCTCAGCGAAACCCGGTGCTCCGCCACGTCTCCGTCACCGTACCGGATGACCACGGGTACCCGCAGCGGGAATGGCTGGCCGGGTCCCGCCTGGGTCAGCAACACGGTTATCTCGTCGGTCCCCGCGTCGACCCCACCCAGCGCCAGCCGGGGCGCCCCGGCCCGTTGCACCCAGGCCTGAAAGAAATCGGCGAGCTGCTGGTCGCCGACCGCCTCGAAGGCCCGGCGAACGTCGCTGAACGAGGCGCGCGTGAATCGATGCTTTCGATACAGATGACGGAGCCCCTGGAGAAACACTTCGTCGCCCAGCCGCAGACGCAGCATGTGAAACAGCATCAGTCCCTTGCCGTAGCCGATGGCCTGGCTGGCGCCGTCGTGGCGGGCGGTGAAAGCGGCGAGGGGAAAATCGCGGCCGCCGGACACGTATCCGGCGTACTTCTGCAATTGATCGCGCCGATAGGCGGCGCCGTCGCCGCGCCGCTCGGCGATCAGGTGGTCGGCCATGTAGGCGGTCAGCCCCTCGCTCCAGTTGCCCTCGTCGTAGTCGACAAAAACCCCGTTGCCCCACCAGTTATGGACGATCTCGTGCGGATAGGCGGAGTCGACGATGAACGGCAGACGCAGGACGCGCGGGCCCAGCAGGGTAAACGAGGGCATCCCGTAGCCGGATTCCCAGAAATTGGCCACCAGGGCGAACTTGTCATAGGGGTAGTCGCCCATCAGGGCGCTGAACAGCGTCAGGTACTCGCCGGTGGCATCCAGGTAGCGATGCGCCAGCTCCGGGTCGCGCTCGCGCAGGTAGACCTGGGCCTCGACCGGCCCCGCCGGCCGGCGGCTGACGTGATAGGGTCCGGCGACGAGAAGGATCTCGAACTGGGGCCGGCGCTCGCGCCACCGAATCGTACCGTCGTCTCCCTCCACGGCGGCGCCCTGGCTGACCGCGTGCCAGGCGTCGGGTACTCGTACCGACAGGTCGAACGTCAGGGATTGGGCCGGAACCAACGCGGGCACCCAGCCGCTGGTGCCGCTTAGATACACCCCGTCCCCGGCGATGTAGCCGGGCGTCGCCTGTCTGCGGCGGCCGACGCCTTCACCGGATTCGTCGAGGGGGTGGTGGAGCCGGCCGCCGTAGCGCAGGGTGGCGCGCCGCTGGCCGCGGGCCAGCTTGAGACGATAGCGTTCATACGGCACGGCGCCGGAGCGCCGGCCGAGCTGCTCGAGCTTCGCGCCGCCCATGGCCTGCGGATCGAGTCCCGCGTGCAGCTCGAAAATCGGATCGGTTTCCGGCGGCGCCGGCCAGGTGATCGTGTCGGTGACCGCCAGCGAGCTGGTCTCCGGCTGCAGCACGACGCGCAGGCGGTGCTCGACTTGCGAACCCGCCGCCTCCAGGACGAACAGCGCCAGAACCAGCAGGACCGATGGCCGCATGCAGCCTCCCTGAATTCATGGAAAACCGCAGGTATTATAGTCGCGTCGCCGGGGCCTCGGCCCGTCATTCATGAAAAGGATCGTTGATGCAAGCTCCCGGATTCCTGGTTCCGTTCGCCTTGGCGCTGCTGTTCACCTGTTCCGCGGCGCCGGGTCACGAAAAGTCGGACGCATCCGCTACCCGCGTGTTGGACCTGCGCAGCCTGCCGGACCTGAGCGCGGTCATTCCCGAGCTGGCCGACAAACAGGTGGTGTTCGTGGGCGAGACGCACGATCGCTACAGCCACCATCTGAATCAGCTGGCGGTCATCCGGGGCCTGCAACAACGCCACCCGGACCTGGTGGTCGCGCTGGAGTTCTTTCAGCAGCCCTTCCAGCGCCACCTTGACGACTACGTGGCGGGAAACATCTCGGAACAGGATATGCTGCGACTGACGGAGTACTTCAGTCGCTGGCAGTTCGACTACCGGCTCTATCGTCCCGTCCTCCGGTATGCCCGCGAGGCGGGGCTGAAGCTGCTGGCACTCAACGTCCCGGCCGAGCTGACCCGCAAGGTGGGGCGGCAGGGCCTCGAAGGGCTGGATGCCGAAGAGCGGGCGAAGCTGCCCGAGATCCGGGAGGCCGGGGAGGCGTACCGCGAGCGGCTCAGATCGGTTTACGAGCAGCATCCCGAGGGCGGCGGGTCGTTCGAGTACTTCGTGCAGGCCCAGTTGCTCTGGGACGAGGCCATGGCCGAGCGCGCCGCGCAGCTCCTGCGCCGGTACCCGGGGCGGCCCATGGTCGTGCTGGCCGGCTCCGGCCATGTCGCATTCGGCGACGGTATTCCAGCTCGCCTGAAGCGCCGGGTGGACGTGGACGTCGCGGTGGTGGTCAATGATCCGCAGGAGACGCTTACCGCCGACATCGCCGATTTCGTGTTGCTGACCGAGCCGGTCCCGCTGCCGCCCAAGGGGCGTCTCGGCATCTTCATGGAAGACAGCGAGCAGGGTGTCGTTGTGCGCCGCTTTGCGGACAACAGCGCCGCGCGCGAATCCGGGCTCGAGGAAGGCGATCGCATTGTCGCGCTGGACGGCGAGGCAATCCGCGACACCACCGACGTACGGCTCGCCATGTTGGATCGCGACGCCGGAGAGACGATTGAAGTCAAGGTGCAACGCGGCACCCCGCCCGCCGCCGAGGGGCTTGAATACTCCGTCACGCTTCGCTGAACAGTTTCGGACCAACTTTGCCGCGAGGCGTCAGGTTGTCGGGCCCATGGGCACTGATCAGCACGTTGTCCTCGATGCGGATGCCACCGTGGTCCGCCAGCCGCTCGACCAGGCTCCAGTCGATGTCACGGACGTCATGGAACGGTTCGAGCAGCATGGGAATGATGTACAGCCCCGGTTCCATGGTAACCACCATGCCGGCCTCCAGTTCCCGGGTCAGTCGCAGGGCCGGATCATCGGCGGGTGGCGGCAGGGGCGTGCCGTCGGCGGCGATGCGCCCGGCCAGGTCGTGGACCTGAAGCCCGAGCAGGTGCCCGAGGCCGTGGGGACAGAAAGCCCGGGTAATTCCAGTCGTCACCGCGGCTTGCGGTGAGCACCGTATCAGGCGGTGCTCGGCCAGCAGCTCCGCCAGCCCCGCGTGCATCCGCTCATGGATCTGCACATAGCTCACCCCTGGGTAAAGCGCGGAGATCAGCTGTTGCTGCAGCGCCGCGACTCCTTCGACCAACGGGGTGAAGGCCGGGTCCGCATCGCGCCCGGGCCAGGTACGGGTGATGTCGGCGCAGTATCCGCGGTAGCGATAGCCGCCGTCGAGCAGCAGGCTGCGACGCCTGGCCGGCGCCTCGGTGTCGTAGTGCTGGTAGTGCAGTATGCCGCCATGGGCATTGAGGCCGACGATATTCTGGTAAGGGAGATCGCTCTCGCGGGTCCGCACATTCGCCAGGTAAGCGAGGTGGCAGTCCAGCTCCGCGCCGCCGGCCAGGAAGACCTCCCGCGCTGCCCGGTGGCCCGCCATGGCGCGGTGGTTAGCCTCGCGCAGACAGGCCACCTCGTAGTCACTCTTGCGCACCCGAAGCTCGTCCAGGGCCAGCGTTAAAGACTCGGGGTTGGCCTCGGCACCGAGGTGCGCCCCCAGGTCCTGATCCACCTCGCCCAGCACCGCGAAGCGGCCGGCGGGCAGAGCCGGCGGGGCGGTCCCGGTTTGCTGCACCACCTCGAAGGCTTCCACCCATGCTTCCTCCGGCAATCGCGGTGTCAGGTGCCAGAAGTCTGCCGGGGCATGGAAATAGAGCCTCGGCTTGTGTCCGGGGCGGATCAGCAGCCAGCTATGCTCGAGACCGGCCATCGGCACCCAGTGCAGGAAGTGCCCGAACGCAATGAAGCTCGCGTCCTGGTCGTCAGCGAAGTGGCGATGGGCGTGACCGCTGTAGAGCAGTACACCGTCCAGACTGTGGCGCTGGAGCACGTCGGCATAGCTCCGTGCCAGGGCGTCGAGGTGTTGCTTGTGCAGGGTGTCAAGAGGAGCGTTCACGGGCTTTACTCTCATGTTCAGCCCAACCCGATCCGCTCACGGATGTTCCAGTTCCGGATGCTCTCGCTGAGCACCGTGAAACGGGGTGCTCAGCCCGCGCGCTCGAGGTGGGCACGATTACAGCCGGGCAGACTAACCCGGACGCCCGGCGGATGAAAGGCGTTGCGGGCGGATGACGCCGGAATAAGGGGGTTCCAGAAGGCTGGATGGCCCGGGTGGCGGGAAGAGCGAGGGGCTGTGGGACGCGTTTCGCCCGCCGGACAGGTAAGTTAGAATGACCTGGCATTCCAAAGGAGGTATCGATATGCGCTCGATCACACAATTCGTGGCCGGTGCGCTGGCGATGGCCGCTGCATTGCCTATCGCTGGGGTGGCACAGGCGCAGGGCGGAGGCATCATCGTCGGAACCACCGACACCGTCCAGACGCTCGATCCGGCCAAGTGCTACAGCTTCTACTGCTCGAATATCTATAACAACACCGGCGAGACGCTGGTTTCATATCCTCCCGGCAGCGCCCAAGTCGCGCCGCAGCTCGCCAAGTCCATGCCCGAGATCAGCGAGGACGGGCTGACCTATACCTTCGAGCTCCGTGAAGGGGTCACTTTTCACGACGGGTCGGAAATGACCAGCGAGGACGTGAAGTTCTCGCTAAACCGCAACCGGTGGATCAATCATCCGGAGGGCGCCGGCTTCCTGTTGGCGGGCATCGAATCGATCGAAACCCCGGATGACTATACCGTGGTGATCAATATCAAGGCGCCGGACGTCACCTTCGTATCCAAGCTGGCCTACACCGTGGCGACGATTCTGCCGTCGGATGCCTATCCGTCGCCGGACGGCCCGATCCCCAACGATGCCGACAGCGCCACCTTTGAAGAATATATCCAGGAGGAATTCATCGGCACGGGACCCTACCGCATCGCCGACTTCCGCGAGAATCAATCGCTGCTCCTGGAGGCCTACGACGACTACTGGGGCGAGGCGCCGAAGAACGACAAGACCCTGATCCGGTTTTACGCCAAAAGCTCCCAGATGCAAGTGGCCCTGCGCTCGGGCGAGATCGACGTGGCCTTCCGGCACCTGACGCCGGAGCAGCGCGCGAGCCTGGCGGATAACGAGGATATCAAAACCGTCGAGGGCGCCGGCGCCACGATCCGCTACCT
>JBEPXV010000021.1:0-13542 GCA_041641695.1 Gammaproteobacteria bacterium
ATCGTCGAGGAGCGCGACCCGATCCGGGTGGACCGGGACCTGACCTGGGTTCTGGACGACTGGCGCCTGACCCGGGACGCGTCAATCAACGGCGACTTCGGGAATATGCACGATATCAGCCACGACGGCCGTATCGGCAACACCGTCACTATCAACGGGCGGATTCCGGAAACCTTTGCGGTGCGCCGCGGTGAGCGCATCCGTCTGCGGCTGATCAACGCCGCCAACGCGCGCAATTTCGCCCTGCGTTTCCGGGGTCACCGGCCGGTGGTGATTGCCTGCGACGGCCAGCCGGTCGCGCCGCATGATGCCCCGGAGGACGGCGTGGTCGTCGGTCCCGCGATGAGGGTGGACCTGGTGCTCGACATGACCGGGAAACCCGGCGACAGCGCCAGCGTCATCGACGCGTTCTACGAACGCCGGGCGTATCGCCTGGTCGACCTCGTCTACGAGCGCGATCCGCTTCGCGAGCGACCGCTGGAAAGCCCCGTGGCGCTCGCAGCCAACACCATGCCCGAGCCCGATGTCGAAGACGCATTGCGCCACGACATCGTTCTCGGCGGCGGCGCCATGGGCGGGATGCGCACCGCGACCATGGACGGGCGGCCCGTGGATATCCGGGAAATGGTGCACAACGGCAAGGCATGGGCGATCAACGGCGTTGTCGCCACGGGGCATGTCATGGAACCGTTGTTGACCCTGCAACAAGACCGGACACACGTGCTGGCCATGCACAACGACACGCCGTGGCATCACCCGATGCACCTGCACGGCCATTCGTTCCGCGTCATCAGCCGCAACAGTCAGCCCACGCCGCACAGCGAGTGGCAGGACACGGTACTGATGTACCCGCGCGAGCGGGTGGAGGTGGCCTTCGTCGCAGACAATCCCGGCGACTGGATGTTTCACTGCCACATCCTGGAGCACCAGGCAGGCGGGATGACCAGCGTCGTCCGGGTGGCGTGATACCGGCGTCGCAGGACCGGACATACAGCCAGACCGCGGCGGGTCCGGATGCGGGCCGTCCTATTCCATCGGGTAGCCTTTGGACCGCCAGTTCGACATATGGCCTTCCAGCGTCCGCACTTCGGTAAAACCGGCTTCTTCGAGTATATTCTCGGCGGCAGTCGCGCGCGGTCCCCGCTCGCAATACACCACAATGCCGTCCTCGCTCGCGGCGGAGACGTCCGACAACCGCTCCGCGAGCCGGGTATGCGGTATATGGAGCGCGCCGGGCACGTGTCCGGCCTCGTACTCCCGGTCAGTGCGCACGTCCAGGATCAGGGGCCGGGCGTCGTCTCCGAGCTGCTCTGCGAGCCGGTTGGCGCTGATCGGGGGATTGTGGGCCGCCAGGGACGCGGCCGCCAGCAGCCACATCAGCACGGCCGCATAGATACGTATCGCCTGCATATTATTGCCTCTCGATCGCGGGTATTCCTGAGTGATTGTACGACAAACCTGCCGGGGACGAGTTTCCCATCCCGCGCGGCGCCGCCGCCATCGCGCTTGGAGTCCGGACCTCCTTGGCGCATAATCCAGGTTTAACGTTCACGGGAATCAGCCTTGTCCGGATCAATCACTTATCGAGGCCGCGGGTCGATGCTCCTGGCCGGCAGCCTGGCAGCGCTGGCGTTTCTCGCGACCACCGTCCGCGCCAACGAATTTGTCATCCCCTCGCCCGACGCCGCCGTGGTGGGCGAGGTCCGGATCGTCGAGGCGCGCGAGGGGGACACCCTGCTCGACATCGCGCGCCGGCATAAGCTCGGCTTCGAGGAGATCAAGCTCGCCAATCCCGGGGTGGACACCTGGCTGCCCGGCGTGGGCACCGAGGTGGTCGTGCCAACGCAGTATGTCCTGCCGGACGCGCCGCGGGAGGGAATCGTCGTCAATATTCCCGAGATGCGCCTGTATTACTATCCCCAGCCGGGTGCCGGCGAGCCCGCCCGGGTCATCACCTATCCGGTGAGCATCGGCCGCGGCGACTGGGCCACCCCCCTGGGCACTACACGCATCGTGCGCAAGGACGAGAACCCCACCTGGCGTCCGCCGGAATCGATCCGCGCCGAGCATGCGGCCCGGGGCGACTATCTTCCGAAGGTCGTGCCGCCCGGCCCGGACAATCCGCTGGGCGACCATTCTCTGCGGCTGGGGCTGCCGGGATACCTGATCCACGGTACCAACCGGTCCTACGGAATCGGCATGAAGGTGACCCACGGGTGCCTGCGCCTGTACCCGGAGGACATCGAGGCACTGTTCCAGGCCACCTCGGTGGGAACGCCGGTGCGTCTCGTCAACCAGGCCGCCAAGGCGGGCTGGCTCGACGGCCGGCTGTATCTGGAGGTCCACCCGACATTCGACGAAACCGACGACGAGCGGCCCGCAAGCCTCACGCCCCTGGTGAGCGCCGTGCTCACGAAAACCGGTTCCCTGCCTGACGATCTGGTGAACTGGGAATCCGTCTACGCGACCTCCCGGGTCAGCAACGGCATCCCGAGCGCGGTATCCGCCACCATGCCCCGACCCGCCAGGGCGAGTGCTGAGCTGGGGCAAGCCGACTGATCATTCGGTTGTTCGCCCTCGTTCGTCCTCGTTCGCCTTGGGGTTCGGAGCCGGTGACAGCCGATCCGGCCGGACTCGTGCGAGCCCGGCCGGATCGCTGTGGTCAGCCTACTTCTGCATCGTCTTTCTGAACATCTCGTCGATCTTCTGATCCGTCTCCATGGTGCGCCGGTTTGCCTCATCGGCGCTGGCGGATGCGTCCGCCGCCATGGCCTTGGCCTCATTCGCTGTCTGCTGTGCTTCCTCGGCCATCGCCCGGACCTCGTCGAGGTCCTTGGTGGACGCGCAGCCGGCGCTCACGGCAAGAATGGCCACGATCGCCGGAACACCAAGCAAGGTGGAGTAGTTCTTAATCATCAAAATCCTCCCGAATTTGTCGCCTCTGCGACGACAACTGGTCGCCGCATCGATCAACAGTGAAAGTAGTAAACAGAAACGTCGAACAACTCGTCCGACGCCGGCGTCAATCTATCACAACCCGCGTTCCCACGCGTATCAATTGTGTCAGCCGGTCGACCTGCTCGTTGGTCAGGGCCACGCAGCCCTGGGTCCAGTTGAAGGCTTCGTGAATACCGGGGTCGCCCCCGCCCAGCCCGTGGATTCCGAGGTTGCCGCCAAGCGGGGTATTCTGAGGGGGCAGGCGGCCGGCGCGGACCGCCGTGCGGATCGCCCGGTACGTCACCTCGTCGATCTCCCCCCGGCGCAGCGCCAGGCCGGCCCGCGCTTCGTTCGGGTAATCGATGATGAAAAAACGACGAAACTGGCTGGGTTCCTTGACCTTTACCACCCGGAATTCGCCAAGCGGCGTGCGCTTGTCGCCGGCCTGGCGCTCCCGGGAAGCGCCGCCCCGGCCGATCGCGATGTCGGGAAAACTGGCGATCACCTCCTCGCCGCGCATCACCGACAGGGTGGCGGCTTGCGTATCGACGCGCACCCAGTTTTCGTGTCCCGACGCCGGGGCCGGCGCGCTCATCACGGCCCACAGCAGCGTCACCACAGCGACCCGCCATGCGCCGACAGCCCTGCCCCGTGCAAATCGGACGAAACGGCCGGTGTTTCCGGGCAACGTGCGCATCTATTCGACCTTCCACTTGCGGGCAGCCAGCGCTTCCCGGCTGGAGAGCTTCTTGAGCAGGCGGGCCACCAGGTTCTGAAGGTCTCCGGTCGGGTGCTCGAACTTCAGCCCGACGTTATAAAGTCGCAGCTTGCCATCCGCGATCTCGGTCTGCCGCACCACCCGCGCCCGGAGCCGCAGCTCCCCGACACGGGGGCCTCCGAAGACCGTTAACTGGACGCTCTGATCCGGACTGAACGAGTACGGCACTGTCACGGCGAGGCCGCCCTGCGAGATATCCTCGAGGGTTGCGCGAATGTCCGCGGGGTCGTCAAAGTAGACTTCCAGCCGCTGTGCCAGGCGCGGATGCTCCCGGCGTCCACCGCCGCTGCCGGTCAGGAGCATCTCGAGGACCTTCTCCAGATGCTCCTCGGCCGTGGGCGAGAGACTGGAAAAGCGCACGGTCACAGTACACCCACCGTCGTCCCCGGTGCTCAAGCGCAGGATTTCGGACCCGATGTGGATGGGCTCGGCATGATAGGGAAGCTCGAGTTGGAGCGTATCCCCGGCCGCGCCGGGTGCTTCGTCACAGCGAAACTCCGCGCCGCCCCAGGACAGGTTCATGAGAAGCGCCCGCTGCATCGACCCGCCCCCGGGCGCCCCGACCCGGATCGGCACCTGTGCGCGAACCCGCGGCTGAGCTCGGCCTTCAGGCGGCAATGCCTGCTTGTTCTGTCTGTTGCTCATGTCCCCCTTTTCGGGCTAGCCCGAGGCCCGCAGCGCGCTGTGAGGCAAATCCGAACGCACAACCAGATCGTCCAGCGTCTGCTGCCGCAGGCGCTTTTCCAGCGACGACTCAAAACCCCGCATGACCTCGTCCACCAGCGTGTCCACCGAGGAGTCCGGCACGGCCGTGCGCGTATCCCCCCGGACCGCGTTTAGTATATCCTCCGCGGTGATGCGATCAAGCGGCGCGCCGGGAATGTAAGCCGGCCCTGTGCGGTCGACGGCGACCAGCAGGCCGTTCGCCTCGAGCCCGGCAAGGACCTGCTCCAGCAGGGGCCGGGGCGAGCCGGCGGCGTCCACCAGCGCGTCGATCGCCGTGATGCCCTCGCCGCTCCTGAAATGACGTCCGATGTGGATCATGGCCCGCAGCGCGAGCATTTCGATCTGCCGCGGGGACATCCGCGCATCCGCCTCACGCAGCCACAGATGCTCGGGATGCTGGTAATAGAAAGCGATGCGGCAGCCCATCAGCAGGATCAGCCATGCCAGGTACAGCCAGATGATCGCCAGTATCCCTATGGCGAAGCTGGAGTAGATCGCGGTGTAGCGGGTGGAGGCACCGATGAAGGAGGCGAAAGCGAATCCGGCGACCTGCCAGAGAAGCGCGGCAACCAGCGCCCCGATGAAGGCCGCCCGTACATTTACCCTTGTGAAAGGCACTACCTTGTAGATAAATGTGAACGCGGCAACGATCAAAAGAAACGGCACCAGGCGGCCGGCCGCGGCAATCAAGGTCTTAGCGGGCTCGTAGGTCGCCAGCCACTGCATGATGTCCGAGCCGAAGAACGCTCCGGTAATACCGAGTGCGGTGAACACCAGGACCGGGCCCACCAGCAGCACGCTGAGGTAGTCACTGAAACGCCGGCTCAGGCTCCGCACCCCCCTGGTCTTCCAGATGAAATTGAACGACTCCTCGACCTTCTGCAGCAGGGAGATGACGGTGTAGATCAGGAAACCCAGGCCCAGCGCCCCCAGCACGCCCACCTGGATGTTATCCACGAACTGAATGATCTGCTGGGTAAGTTCATCGCCCCTTTCGCCCAGGGGTGCCAGGAAGGCGAGCAGGGTCGGCTCGAGCTGGTTGTGCACACCGAAGGCCTTCAGGACCGAGAAGCTGACTGCCAGCACCGGCACGATCGACAGGATCGTGGTGTACACGAGACTCATCGCGTACAGGTTGAGCTGGCCGCTGGACAGATCCTCGATCAGGCGATCGATTATCCGGCCCGCCTGAACCGCCGCGCGGACGGGCCGGCGGCGTTCGGGCGGCGAAGGCGTCCAGAGGACATCTCGAATTTTCTGGATCAGTCGCATGTATCGGCGTGTCGCGGGTTGCGAGTACCGATTATAGCGACTGTGCCCGCGGGACGCGGGGATAGATTCGCGGCGGCGGCGCCGGAAGCCGCGAACCGCTGGTCACGAATCAGGAGTTACGAACCGCCGATCACGAGCTAACGCTTCCAGCCGTGGCGCCGGTGGCCGCGGTATCCGTGCCGGGGCCCGCGATGGCGATACTTGTGGCCATAGTGACGGCCGGGGTGGCCATACCTGGGCTTGTAATGACCATAGCGGTGGCCATACCAGGGCTTGTAATGGCCGTAGCGCCGGCCGCCGTGCCAGTACTTCCGATGGCCCCGATAGTGACGCTTGTATACATGGCGCCGCTGATAGTGGCTCTTGTGGCCGTAATAGCCGTGGCCGGAATTGAAGCCGAATGCGCCCGGGGTTCCGATATACAGCCTGAAGCTGTCGGCCTGGGCGGTGCCGCCGAGCCCGAACATCAGGGCCGCCACGGCGGGCAACAGCGCATAGCGAATTCGTTTCATGGTCGCCTCCATGAGGCATGACTGCGGGATTGCATGACGGCGAGATTAGATCCCGTTCCCTGAACCGGCGCTGAACGCTGCCTGAACGGATCCCGCTGCGATTCGCCGCGCGTGGAACAAGGGCGACAAAGAAGGCAAGCATTTCAGAAGCGCGCCAGCATCGCAAGTGCGCCGGACACGGGCCACTTGAAAGTCCAATGCGATTAAAGTAACAATGCCTGCCGCATCGCAGCACAAAGAAGAAAGTCTCGATTCACGCTTCCGCTCCATTGACACTCGCTTTCGACATCCCCTGCGGATCCGCCGGACGGGGAGCGTGTGTTGCCTGACACGCGCGCCGCCGACGCTGCCGTAAGCCGCTCCCGCGCCTGGGCGGCATTCGTGCTGGGCACGTTGTTTTTCGGCTACGCGTTCACCCAGCGCGTGGCGCCCAGTGTCATGACCAGCGAACTGATGCGCGACCTGTCCGTCGGCGGCGCGGCACTGGGCAGCCTGTCGGCGTTCTACTTTTACACCTACGCCGGTATCCAGCTCCCCGTGGGGGTGCTGCTGGACCGGTTCGGCCCCAGAAAGCTGCTGAGCGCGGCGCTGGTCCTTTGCGCGTTCGCATCCATCGGCTTCGGCTGGAGCGAATCGGTGCTCACCGCGTCCATAGGCCGCGGCCTGATCGGCGGCACGGTGGCTTTCGGCTTCGTCGGCACCCTCACCATCGCCACTTACTGGTTTCCACCCGCGCGCTTCGCCATGCTGTCAGGCATCGTGCTGGCGGTGGGCATGGTGGGCGCAATGGCGGGTCAGGCGCCCCTCCGGGTCCTGGTGGAACTGGTCGGCTGGCGCGATACGATGTTCGCCCTGGGAATCGCCGGGGCCCTGCTCGGCGTGTTGCTGTTCCTGATCGTGCCGAACCGGCCCCGGAGCCAGGCGGCGCCCACCTCGGGGCGTCATCCCCTGGCGGGATTGCGGGATGTCGCCGCCAATCCACAGAGCTGGCTTTGCGCCATGATCGGTTTCGGGCCCACCGGCACCCTCCTGGCCTTCTCCGGGCTCTGGGCAGTTCCCTGGCTGAGCACGGTGCGCGGTTTCCCGGTCTCCGAAGCGGCCGGCATCGCCTCGACGGTATTCCTGGGATGGGCGGTGGGCGCCCCGCTGCTGGGCTGGGTCTCGGACCATATCGGCCGCCGCAAGCCGGTCATCCTGGCGGGCCTCACCCTGAGCCTGGCGGCATTGTGCGCCATAATTTTCGCCGGCGTGACCAGCACGCCGGTGCTGATCACGCTGTTCTTTCTCAACGGCATCGGCAGCTGCGCCATGGTAGTGTGCTTCGGCGCGGTGCGCGAGCTCAACCGGCAGGAGAACAGCGCCACCGCCCTCGGGCTGATGAACATGTTCGTGGTGGGCTCCGGCGCGGTGCTCCAGCCCCTCATCGGCTGGCTGCTGGACCTGAACTGGACCGGGGACATGCTCGACGGGGCACGCCTGTACGACGCCACCGCCTATGCCATCGGCTTCACCACCCTGGTGGCGGCCAATGTGCTGGGCCTCGTCTGCGTCTTCGGGCTGCGGGAAACGTATTGCCGGCCCGCACTCACGCCACCTGCGCCGCGCCCCGCTCGGAGCGGGTGAACACCAGCTCGTCGTTGTCCACCTCGACGCGGATCACGTCACCGGACATGAACTTGCCGCTCAGGATCTCCTGGGCCAGCGGGTTCTCGATCATGGTCTGGATGGCCCGCTTCAGCGGCCGCGCGCCGTACACCGGATCGAAGCCGACGGCGGCCAGCTTGTCCACGGCGGCATCCGACAGCTCGAGATCCATGTCCCTGGACTGCAGCCGCTCGCGCAGGTACTGCACCTGGATGCGGGCGATGTTGCGAAGCTGCTCGCGATCCAGCGGATGGAACACCACGATGTCATCGATACGGTTGACGAACTCGGGACGGAAGTGCTGCCCCACGATATCCATCACCGACGACTTCATCTGTTCGTAGTTCTCCTCACCCGCCATCTCCTGGATCATCTGCGAGCCCAGGTTCGAGGTCATGATGACCACTGTGTTGCGGAAGTCCACGGTCCGGCCGTGGCCGTCCGTCAGGCGGCCGTCGTCCAGCACCTGTAAAAGCACGTTGAATACATCCGGGTGGGCCTTCTCCACCTCGTCCATCAGGATGACCGAGTAGGGCTTGCGCCGCACTCGCTCGGTGAGGTGGCCGCCCTCCTCGTAACCGACGTAGCCCGGCGGGGCACCGATCAGCCGCGCCACGGAATGCTTCTCCATGTACTCGGACATGTCGATACGGATCATCGCCTCCTCGCTGTCAAACAGGAACGAGGCCAGCGCCTTGGTGAGCTCGGTCTTGCCGACCCCGGTGGGGCCGAGAAACAGAAACGAGCCGTAGGGCCGGTTGGGATCGGCCAGCCCGGCGCGCGAACGGCGAATCGCGTCCGATACCGCCTTGATGGCCTCGTCCTGGCCGATGACACGCTCATGCAGGCCTTCTTCCATGCGCATCAGCTTGTCGCGTTCGCCCTCCAGCATCCGGGCGACCGGAATGCCGGTCCAGCTGGAGACGATCTCGGCAATCTCCTCGTCGGTGACATTGCTGCGCAGCAGGGTCGTCTCCGACCTCTGCGGGGTACCCGCCTGTTCGAGCTGCTTCTCCAGCTCCGGAATGCGGCCGTACTGCAGCTCGGACATCCGCTGCAGGTCACCGGCGCGCCGCGCGGTTTCCATCTCGGAGCGCGCCTGGTCCAGGGCCTCCTTGATGTGCTGGGTCCCGGCGGCCGCGGCCTTCTCGGCTTTCCAGACTTCCTCCAGGTCGGAATACTCCTTCTCCAGAGACGCGATCTGGTCCTGGAGATCGGACAGGCGCTTGCGCGACGCCTCGTCGTCCTCCTTCTTCAAGGCCTCGCGCTCGATCTTGAGCTGGATGAGACGACGGTCCAGCCGGTCCATCTCCTCCGGCTTGGAGTCTATCTCCATGCGGATGCGGCTGGCCGCCTCGTCCACCAGGTCGATGGCCTTGTCCGGCAGATTGCGGTCGGTGATGTAGCGATGCGACAGCGTCGCCGCGGCGACGATGGCCGGGTCGGTGATATCCACGCCGTGGTGGACCTCGTACTTCTCCTTGAGACCCCGGAGAATGGCGACGGTGTCCTCGACGCTGGGCTCGTCCACCAGCACTTTCTGAAAGCGCCGCTCCAGGGCCGCGTCCTTCTCGACATGCTTGCGGTACTCGTCCAGGGTGGTGGCGCCGATGCAGTGCAGCTCGCCGCGCGCCAGGGCCGGTTTCAGCATGTTGCCGGCGTCCATGGCGCCCTCGGCGGCGCCGGCTCCCACCATGGTATGCAGCTCGTCGATGAACAGGATGATCTGCCCTTCCTGCTTGGCAAGATCGTTCAGCACGGCTTTCAGGCGCTCCTCGAACTCGCCGCGGTACTTGGCGCCCGCGATCAGGGCGCCCAGGTCCAGCGACAGCAGCCGCTTGTTCTGCAAGCCCTCGGGCACCTCGTTGTTGACGATCCGCTGGGCAAGGCCTTCCACGATGGCGGTCTTGCCGACCCCCGGCTCACCGATCAGCACCGGGTTGTTCTTGGTCCGGCGCTGCAGCACCTGGATACAACGGCGAATCTCGTCGTCGCGGCCGATCACCGGGTCGAGCTTGCCCTGCTCGGCGCGCTCGGTGACGTCGATGGTGTACTTCTCCAGGGCCTGGCGCTGGTCCTCGGCATTCGGGTCGTCCACCGCCTGGCCGCCGCGCATGTTTTCGATGGCTTTTTCCACCGCGCCTTTGCTGGCGCCGGCGTCCTGCAGCAGCCGCGCGACCTCGGACTTGCCGTCCTCCAGCACCGCCAGCACGAACAGCTCGCTGGAGATGTAGGCGTCCTGGCGCTTCTGGGCGGTCTTGTCCATCACGTTCAGCAGGCGTCCGAGCTCCTGGGAGATGTGCACCTCCCCGGCCTGGCCCTCGACCTGGGGCTGGCGGTCCAGGTACTCGCCCAGGGCCGAGCGCAGCTTGTTGACGTTGACGTCCGCCCGGGTCAGCACGTGGCGGACGCTGCCGCCTTCCTGGTCGAGCAGCGCCACCATGAGATGGGCCGGCTCGATGAACTGATGGTCGCGCCCGACCGCCAGGCTCTGGGCGTCCGACAACGCCATCTGGAACTTGGACGTAAATTTATCCATTCGCATGGAAGATTCCTCTCAATTCAAAAATTATGCTTCAAATATGGGGCGCGGACGGCGCGATTCAAGCAACCTCCCGCCGTGCGCGACGAGCCGGTCACCGCGACCGGGCGGGCACTCGAGCCAGAGGCCCGGAGCGCCTCCAGCCGGACTACTCATGGTCCGGAACGGCCGGTCCGCGGGCAATGATCGAGATCATGCCCGCGCCGTATCGGCGGCGGTGCAGACGCCCGACCGCAACAATGCGCCCGGCCGGCTGCCCGATTGCCGGGAGGGAACCGCTTGTTTCACCGCGCACGGAAGTCGTCTATGATTTGCGTTCAACAATCACGACAACACAACACCGGGAGGCAATTCATCATGCTACGAGCAACTGCGACATGGGTGACGGCAATTGGCGCCGCCCTGGCCGTATCCGCAACGGCGCTCGCCGAGGAGATCACGGTTTACACGTCCCTCGAGGAAGACGAGGTCGCCCACTACCTCGAGATCGCCAAGCAGGACATGCCGGACCTCGAGGTCAACGTGCTCCGGCTTTCGACCGGCGACCTCGGCGCCCGCATTCTCGCAGAGAGCGACAACCCCAGGCATGATGTGATCTGGGGCTGGGCCCTGACCAATATGCTCGATCCTCGGATCCTCGAGCTCACCGAGTCGTACCAGCCGGCGGGCATCGACCGGGTACCCGAACGTTTCAGGGACTCCCAGGGACGCTGGTTCGCGCCGCAGGGCTACATGGCCACTTTCTGCGTCAACAAGCCCCGGCTCGAGGAGATCGGCGCACCCATGCCGACGAGCTGGAACGACCTCCTGGATCCCGCCTTCGAAGGCGAGGTTGTCATGCCCAACCCGGTCTCGTCGGGGACAGGTTACCTGCAGATCGCATCCCTGATCCAGGGCATGGGCGAGGACAAGGGCTGGCAGTTCCTGGAGGACCTGGACGCGAACATCGGCCAGTACATCAAGTCCGGCTCGCGCCCCTGCCGCGTTGCCCGGGCGGGCGAGTATACGGTCGGCGCCTCGTTCGCGTTCATCGCGCTGAAATCCATCGAGGAAGGCTACCCGATCGAAATGGTCATCCCGTCCGAGGGCGCCGGCTATGAAATGGAAGCCAACGCCCTCATGGCCTCCAGCACCAAAAAAGACGCCGCCAGGCAGTTCCTGGACTGGACCCTCTCCGACAACGCGGTCGCCGCCTACGCCAAGTACAAGGCCCTGGTCTCGGTGAAGGGCGCCCCGATGAGCCAGGCGGCGCTCGATGCCGGGCTGCCGGAGAATGTCGAGGACGTCCTGTTCCCCATGGACTTCGAGAAATCGGCGCAGGAACGCAGCGACATCCTGGACCGCTGGCGCCGCGACATCGAGCGCTGAGCCGGCCGGGAAACTCGGGCAGTTATCAGGCAAGCCGCCCCGGGCGGGACGAAGCTCCCGCCCGGGGCGGTATCTTTCACTGGCGGATATCCTCATCGTAGATGGGACGGATTCGTGTACCTCCAGATAGCACAAATTTCCAAAAACTACGGGGCCGTCACCGCCCTCGACGATGTCAACGTCGACGTCGGGCAGCAGGAATTCGTGTGCCTGCTCGGACCGAGCGGCTGCGGCAAGACGACGCTGCTGCGCATCGTCTCCGGACTGGTGGAGCCGGACGGCGGACGCATCATGCTCGACGGGCGGGACATCAGGCCGGTGCCCGCGACGCAGCGCGGCTTCGGCATCGTCTTTCAGTCCTACTCGCTGTTCCCGAACATGACCGTGGCGGAGAACGTGGGCTACGGCCTCCGGATACGCAAACATTCCCGCGAGCGGATCCAGAGCCGCGTCACCGAGCTGCTGGAGATCGTCGGCC
The DNA here is from genome assembly GCA_041641695.1 of Gammaproteobacteria bacterium. Classification (GTDB taxonomy): domain Bacteria; phylum Pseudomonadota; class Gammaproteobacteria; order Arenicellales; family JAANXG01; genus JAANXG01. Next base: position 12,258 of record JBEPXV010000021.1, read on the forward strand.
TGCCGGACACCGGCGGCAAGCATCCGCACGAGATCTCCGGCGGCCAGCAGCAGCGTGTCGCGCTCGCCCGGGCGATTGCCATCGACCCGCGGCTGCTGCTGCTGGACGAGCCCTTGTCGGCGCTGGATGCGAAGGTGCGCCTGTCGCTGCGTGACGAAGTCCGCAGTCTGCAGCGCCGGCTCGGCATCCCGACACTGATGGTCACTCACGACCAGGAAGAGGCCATGACCATGGCCGACCGGGTGGTATGCATGAACCAGGGCCGGGTCGAGCAGATCGGCACCCCCGAGGAACTGTATACCAGGCCCGCAACACCGTTCGTCGCCACTTTTCTCGGCCGCATGAATGTCCTGGAATTCCCGGGCGAGCCCATCCTCGCCGGACGTCCGCTGCAGATTCCGGAGTCCGCCCGGAGCGCGGACAAGGCGGTCCACGCGTACGTGCGTCCTGAACATATCGAGCTCGGCGATACGGCGCCGGCCGGCGACACGGTCAATCAGTTCCCCGCCGCGATCGGCGATCTGCAGTTCGAAGGCAATATCACGCGTTACCGCGTGCAGGTCGACGAGCGAACCCTCGAGGTCGAGACCCTGGGCTACCCCACCCGCAAGCGCGGCGACCGGGTGACCCTGCGGATCCCGCCCGAGGCCATCAGGTCATTCGACTGAGCCCGCCTCCACGATGTCCATAGTGCTGGACAAGGTTCTGCCTGCCGGCGCCCGGGACCGCCTGGGCGCCATTCGCCGCGACGACCGGCTGATACTGAGCGCGGCCGGAGTGATCACGGCGATTCCCCTGCTGGTGTTCTTCGTCTACCCGCTGTTCGCGGCGTTCGCCCGCAGCTTCGTCACCATAGAAGGCAGCGTAGGCTTCGAGAACTACCGGGCCGCCTTCGACAATCCTTCATTCTGGCGCGTCACCTGGAACAGCCTGGAAATGTCCCTGGTCACCACGGTATGCGCCATGATCATCGGGTTCGCGTTGGCCTACGGCGTCCACCGGACCCGCATGCCGTTCAAGGGGCTGTTCACCACGATTGCCATGCTTCCCCTGCTGGCGCCGTCGCTGGTCCAGGCGCTCGGCCTGATTTTCCTGCTCGGGCGCAACGGGGTCATCAACCGCACGTTCGATCTCGGGATCGAGATCTACGGCTTTCCGGGGTTGGTGATCGCCAACACGCTGTACGCGTTTCCCCAGGTGTTCCTGATCATCAGCGCGGCATTGGCGGTGTCCGACGCCCGCATGGACGAGGCCGCGGAAGTGCTCGGCGCCGGCCGCCTGACCA
>JBEPXV010000022.1:0-13103 GCA_041641695.1 Gammaproteobacteria bacterium
CAGTGCCGGACCAACCTCGACAATGTCTACGCGGTCGGCGACACGGTGCGCGGACCGATGCTGGCCCACAAGGGCTCCGAGGAAGGCGTGGCGGTCGCCGAGATGATTGCCGGGGGTCACTTTCACGTGAACTACGAGGTGATCCCGTGGGTCATCTACACTTGGCCGGAGATCGCCTGGGCGGGCCGGACCGAGGAACAGCTCAAGGAAGACGGCGTCAGCTACTGCGCGGGATCGTTCCCATTTGCCGCCGCGGGGCGCGCCCTGGCCATGAACGAAGGCGGCAGCGGCCGGGTCAAAATTCTCGCGGACGCCGAAACCGACCGCATACTGGGCGCCCACGTGGTGGGACCCTATGCCTCCGAGCTGATCGCCGAGGCGGTGGTGGCCATGGAGTTCGAGGGGTCCAGCGAGGACCTGGCGCGCATCGTGCATGCCCACCCCACCCTTTCCGAGGCGGTGCACGAGGCAGCCCTGGCGGTGGACAAGCGCGCCATCCACAAGGCCAACTGACCTGTTTCCGGCGCAAGCCCACATCCCTCGCGGCTCCGGGTCGGGGGCCGCGTGGTTCCGCTTCGGCTATAATTCACGGCCGCCCCACTGAAGAGTGAACTGAGCTTGGCAAGTAAAATACCCCAGGAAATATTCAAGGCCTACGACATCCGGGGCGTGGTGGGCGATACGCTTACCGATGCGATCGTCCGCGACATCGGCCATGCCATCGGCAGCGAGGCGCGGGACCGGGATGTCGCCACGGTGATCATCGGCCGCGATGGCCGCATGTCCGGGCCCGTGCTGATCGACGCCCTGGCATCGGGCCTGATGTCGGCGGGCTGCAACGTGATCGATATCGGTCTGGCCCCCACTCCCGTGGTGTATTTCGCAGCGTTCGAGCTGGACACCCACTCCGCCGTGGCCCTGACCGGCAGCCACAATCCACCCTCCTACAACGGGCTGAAGATGGTCATCGCGGGGGAAACGCTGTCGGGAGACCGCATCCAGGCCCTGAGGAAACGTATTGAGCGCAGCGACCTGGTGGACGGCCAGGGCACGCGCCTGGAACGCTCCCTGACCGAGACCTACATCGCGCGCATCTGCGGGGACGTGAAACCTTTCCGGCGGCTGAAGGTGGTGATCGACTGCGGCAACGGCGTGGCCGGCGCGGTGGCGCCGGAGCTGTTCCGACGGCTGGGCTGCGAAGTGATAGACCTGTACTGCGACGTGGACGGCTCGTTTCCCAACCATCACCCCGACCCCAGCCAGGCGGACAATCTCCGCGACCTGATCCGGGCTGTCGAGAAACACGAGGCCGATGTCGGCCTGGCGTTTGACGGCGACGGCGACCGCCTCGGCGTGGTGGCCCCGGACGGCACCATCATCTGGCCGGACCGGCAGATGATCCTGTTCGCCCGGGACATCCTGGAGAGGGAGCCGGGCGCCGAGATCATCTTCGACGTCAAGTGCTCGAGGAACCTCGCCCGGGCCGTCCGCGAAGCCGGCGGACACCCCGTGATGTGGCGCACCGGGCATTCGTTCATCAAGGCCAAGTTGAAGGAAAGCGGCGCCGCCCTGGCCGGCGAAATGAGCGGACACATATTCTTCAAGGAGCGCTGGTACGGATTTGACGACGGGCTCTACGCCGGGGCCCGGCTGGTGGAGCTGCTGTCGCGGGACGAGCGCTCGACGCAGGAGATATTCGACGCGCTGCCGGACAGCTTCAACACGCCGGAGCTGCGCATCGAGATGGCCGAAGGCGAGCATTTCAAGTTCATGGAGGAGCTTGAGAAAACCGCCAACTTCAGTGACGGCAAGGTCGCCACCATCGACGGCGTGCGCGTCGACTTCGACGACGGCTTCGGGCTGGTGCGCCCATCCAACACCACGCCCATCCTGGTACTGCGCTTCGAGGCAGACAGCCCGGAGGCCCTGGAGCGCATCCAGAAGACCTTCCGCGAATGGATCCTGGGCACGCGCCCGGATGTCGAGGTGCCATTCTGATGCCCATGGGTCGGGCGGCCGCCCGGCTGCGGCACGGCACCGGCCGCCGGTCATGACGAGCCGCGGGCATGACTCCCTGGTACGCCGCCAGTTTGGCGCTAGCGCCGAAAACTATCGAACCAGCACCACCCATGCCCGCGGCCGGAGCCTGGCCCGGCTCCTGGCTCTGACCGCGCCGCAGCCCGACTGGACCGCCCTGGACGTGGCTACGGGCGCCGGCCATACCGCCGCTGCGCTGGCGCCACGTGTGCGGATGGTGATTGCTGGTGACATGACCCGGGAGATGCTGCAGCAGGCCGCCATCGTCGCCGGCGAGCATGCCCTCAACAACCTGTGCCTGGTGCAGGAGAGCGCCCTGGCCCTGGCATATCGGGACGCCGTCTTCGACCTGGTCGTGTGCCGGGTCGCCGCGCACCACTTCCCGGTTCCCGGGCGCTTCGTCTCCGAATGCGCCCGGGTACTGAAGCCCGGCGGCCGTCTGGCGGTGATCGACAATGTCGTGCCGGAAGACGAATCGACGGCCGCCTGGATCAACGACTTCGAGCGGCGCCGCGACCCCAGCCACGTCCGATGCCTGAGTATCGCGCACTGGCAGGCGCTGTTCACCGGCAGCGGCCTGGATATGGTGCACCGCGAAACGAGCCCGAAATGTTTCGATTTTCATGCCTGGATGCAGCGCATGAACGTCCCGCCGCACGACATCGAGCGCCTGGGCCGGGCGCTGCTCGACGCCCCCGCCGACGTCCGCGACTTCTGGCAGCCGCGCCACAACGACGGCCGGATCGAGCTGTCGCTGCGCGAAGCGATAATGATCGGCCGTCTGCGGACCTGAGGGCCGAACCGGGGGCCGCGGGTGCTAGAATGACACCCGAGGCGAAACAATGATTCGACCATTCCGCGCTATCCTGGTCTGCGGTGCACTGGCCGTCGGCACGCTGTCCGCCGCCGAGCTTTATAATCGATACGACCACGAGTCCTGGGTGCTGCCCGTCGATCCGGTCGACGAGATCCGGGCGCTCGCCGCCGGGCAGCGCTGGGCGGAAGTCCGGCTGCTCGGTGATTTCGTCCAGGACAACCCTCATCTCGGCGACGCGCGCGCGGCGGCGGAGCTGTCCGGGCGGGCGGACACGGAGCTGGATTCCTACTGGGGACAGGCGCGCGGCTTCGCCCGCGGCGCCGCCACCGGCGAGCCCACCGACGGCGCCAGCATGCTGGGCAGCCTGTCGCTGGATCTTTTCGTGGTGGGTGATATCCGCGACCTGGCCGTGCAGGGCTGGAAGGAGATGCGCTACGGTGAAGGCGACAGCGTTATCCTGGCCCTGTCCGCGATCGGGCTGACGACGACCCTGGCTCCCCACCTGGATTGGGCACCGGCTCTGATGAAAGCACTGAAACGGACCGGCGCCCTGACCACCGGATTCCTGAGGAGCCTGAAGAACGCCAGCCGCAGTGCACTGCGAACCGGCAGATTCGACGCGGTCGGCAGGATGGTCAACGATGTCGGCCGCACGGCCAGGTATCTCGGGCCGGGACCGCTGCGCGGCGCCATGCGCTCGGTGGACAGCGCCGATGATCTCGCCAGGGTCGCTCGCGCTGCGGAGCATCATCCCCGGGGCACTTATGCCATTGCCCGCCTGTTCGGCAACGGCGGCGTGAAGCGAATCAGCAGGGACGGCGGCAACGTCGGCAAACTGGTCACTTCCATGAAGGCGGGCTCCCGGCTGGGCAAGATCGCCAAGAAATCCTTCGGCGCCCTGCCCGGCTCCTGGCTGGCGCTGCTGCGGGGGGCGGCGCTGTTGCTGGCGGCCGGATCGTTGTGGCCGCGCCGCCGGCGCCGGCGGCGGGCGCCGGTGTACGAGCGCGTCGAGCCGAGCCTGACCGTGTACGGCCCGTCAACGCCACAGCATGCGGGGCGTTGATTCCAGATCCCCTCAATGCAGCATTGAACCCATGACAGTGACCAGACACATCATCGCGGCCGCCGCCCTGCTTCTCGGCGGCTGCGCGTCCGTTCCCGAGAACATCAGCACGCCGCAGGGCGGCCCCACCGTGGGCGAAGCGCGCGCCGATCCCGCCCGCCACGCCGGGGCGCGGGTGCGCTGGGGCGGCACCATCAGCGAGGTCAGCAACCTGGAAGACCGCACCGTCATTACTGTGGTGGCCCGCCCGCTGACCGGCAAGGGCGAGCCGCTGGCGGATCGGCGGGCCGTGGGGCGCTTTTTCGCGGAGGTGGGCCGGTTCCTGGATCCCGAAGAATACAAGCCCGGGCGGCGTATGACGGTTGTGGGCCGGTTCACGGGCATCCGGCAGTCGAATATCGACCAGTACACCTACGACTACCCGGTCGTGCAGGTGGAGCACCTGTACATGTGGCGGGAGTACGTCCATCGCGACGACCCGTATCGCCTCGGACCCTACTATCGGCCGTTCCCATACTGGTATGACCCGTATTGGCGCCATTATCACGGCTACATGCACTACCCTTGGTACTATTACTGATGCACCGCTCCGCCATCCTGCTCGCAGCCTGCCTCGCCGTGGCGGCCTGCGCCACCTCTCCCCTGGATACCAGCGGCGTAGGCAGCCGGGTTACGCCCGGGCAAGCGCTGGAAGACATGCCCGCCTTGCAGGGTACGCGGGTGCAATGGGGCGGCGAGATCGTCTCGATCAGCAACCACGAGGCGTCGACAATCATCGAAGTGCTGTCCTACCCCCTGGCGCGCGACGGACTGCCCAACAGCTATCAAAAACCCACCGGACGGTTCGTGCTGCGTCGCGGGGCGTTTCTGGAGCCGCAGGACTACGCGCCCGGTCGAATGTTGACGGTGGTGGGCACCATTCGGGGCGTGACCCGCAGGTCCGTCGGCGACGCCGAGCTCGTCGTTCCCCTGGTCAGCGCGGAACAATTGCAGCTGTGGGATGACCAATATGGCAGCCGGTCCGGGCCGCGCTTCGGCTTCGGCGTGGGAATCAGCGTCGGTTTCTGACAACGCGATGAAGATCAATGCCGACTTGTCCAGGCGCGCGGTGGTGCACAGCGAAACGCTGGAATGGCTGCCGTCACCGCTTCCCGGCGTTGAACGTCGCATGCTGGAGCGCGACGGCGATGAGGTGGCGCGCGCCACCAGCGTGGTGCGCTACGCGCCCGGCAGCTCGTTCAGTCCGCACACCCACGGGGCCGGGGAGGAATTCCTGGTCCTCGAGGGCGTGTTCACCGATGAGACGGGCGATTTCCCCGAGGGCATGTACGTGCGCAACCCGCCCGGATCCAGCCACACGCCGTCCAGCGAGCCGGGCTGCACAATTCTCGTGAAACTGCGGCAGATTCCCGACGCGGACCGGGCGTACGTCCGCCGCAGCATCCACGACCCGAAAGAATGGCGCAGCGACGGAATATCCGGGGCGGTGCTGGACCTGCATCGAACGGACCATGAGCACGTTCGCATGGTTCGCTGGCCGGCGGGCGCGCGGCTGGATGAAAGACGGTTTCCGGGCGGCGGGGAGTACTTCGTGGTGGCGGGAAGCTTCGAGGACGAGAACGGCGAGTACGTCCGCGGCAGCTGGCTGCGGCTGCCTGCCGGCAGCCGCCATCGGCCGATCAGCCGCGGGGGCTGCACCTGTTACCTGAAGACCGGACACCTCCGGGGCCCGTAGCCGGCGGGCGCGGGCACTGCGTTCAGAATACCGACGTTTCGGCCGCGAACTCGAAATACAGCTCCCGCGCCCGCCGGTACACCGGCCCCGACTCCAGCGCGCGGTCCTCGAAGCGGGTCACGGGCATGACCTTGCCATAGTTGCCGGTGGAGAAAATCTCGTCGGCCTCCTCGAGATCCTTCTCGGTCAGGGCGGTCTCGACCACCTCCACGCCGGCATCGCGCAGCAGCTGCAGGACCCGCATCCGCGTCACCCCCTTCAGGAACGTGCCGTTCCAGGCCGGCGTCACCGCGACCCCGTCCCGGGCAATCCACAGGTTTGCGGTGGCGAGCTCGGCCACGTTGCCGTTGGCGTCCAGGATCACGGCATTGTCGAAGCCGCGCCGCGCCGCCTCCGCCAGGGCCCGCTGGGTGTTGGGATACAGGCAGGAAGCCTTGGCATCGGTCGGCGCCATGTCGCGGGCCGGGCGGCGATAGGGCGACACGTGCGCTGAGAAGCCGTGCTCGGACGGCATCGGGGTCTCGTATACCGCCAGCACGAAGTCGGTGGACGCCGCATCCGGCGTGACGAAGCCTTCGCGCGCGAAGTACATCGGCCGGATGTAATACTCGCCGTCTTTTGGCAGGCGGCGCACGGCCTCCCGGCAGAGCTCGGCAACCTCACCGGGCTCCATGGTGGGCTCGAGCATCATGGCCCGCGCGGATCTGGACAGCCGCTCGCAGTGCGCCTCGATATCCGGCACCAGCCCCCTGATCGCGCGCGCGCCGTCGAACACCACGGTGGACATCCAGAAAGCATGATCCATCGGCCCCGTCAATCTGGGGTTCTCGTCGAGCCATTGTCCATCGTAGTAAAAGATCGCGTTCATGGGGCTGCCTTTGTCTGAAGATGATGTTGCGGGGTCGTTCGAACCGGAAGCATAGCAGCGCCCGACTGCGCCGCCAATGGCCGCTATTCGACTTCCACGGCCCGGACCTGCTGGAACCCGCGGGGCAGCTTGCGGCCGCGCAGACCGCGTTCGCCAACGTAGTGTTCGAGGTCGCCCGGCTTCAGACGCAGGTAGCGCTTCCCCGCATGCAGGACCAGGTGATTGCTTTCGTGGAATGCGACCACCGCGAAGATCTTTTCCTCCCCGGCCTTCAGCTTCCGGGAAGGGATGTTGATCATCTTCACGCCCTTGCCCTTGCCCATTTGGGGCAGCTCGCCGGCGAGATACACCAGCAGGTAGCCGCCCGTGGTGATGATGGCCAGCCAGTCCTCCTCGGGGTTGACGATCTGCTGCGGTGGCAGGACACCGGCGCCCGGGGGAACCTTCAACACGGCCTTGCCCTTCCGGTTCTTGGTGTGCAGCTCACCCAGCGGCGCGATGAAGGCATAGCCGAAGTCGGATCCCAACAGGTAAAGGTCCTCATCCGCGCCCATCATGACACCGTGGAACGTGGCCCCGGCGGGCGGAGTCAGACGGCTGCTCAACGGCTCGCCCTGGCTGCGGGCCGACGGCAGACTGTGCACCGGCACCGAGTAGGTGCGACCCGTGGAATCGATGCATACCATTGACTGGTTCGACCGCCCGCGGGCGGCGTGCAGGTAGGCGTCGCCGGACTTGAATGACAGCTCGCGGGGGTCCACTTCGTGGCCCTTGGCGGCCCGCACCCAGCCCTTTCTGGACAGCACCACCGTCACTGGATCCGAGGGCACCAGCTCGGTCTGGTCTATGGGTCTGGCCGTCTCCTGCTCCTCGATGGGCGAACGCCGCGGGTCGCCGAACTCCTCGGCATCCGCCAGCAGCTCGTCGCGCACCTGCCGTTTCAGGCGGGTTTTCGAGGCCAGGATCTTCTCCAGCTGTTCCTTCTCGCGCAGCAACTCCTTCTGCTCACCCTTGATCTTCATTTCCTCGAGGCGGGACAGCTGCCTCAGGCGTGTATCCAGGATGTAATCCGTCTGCGTCTCGCTGAGGTCGAACCGCTGCATGAGGACCGGCTTGGGCTCGTCTTCCTCGCGAATAATGCGGATCACTTCGTCGAGGTTCAGGTAAGCGACCAGGAAACCTTCCAGGATATGCAGGCGCTTGTTCACCCGGTCGAGACGCCATTCCAGGCGCCGGCGCACCGTCTCCATGCGGAAGCCGACCCAGTCCCTGATCAGGTCCTTCAGGTTGTAGACCCTCGGCTTGCCGTCCAGGCCGATGAGGTTGAAATTGACACGGTAGCTTCGCTCCAGGTCCGTGGTGGCGAACAGGTGGCTCATCAGGGCTTCGTAATCCACACGGTTGGAGCGCGGCTCGATCACCAGGCGCGTCGGATTCTCGTGATCCGACTCGTCGCGCAGGTCCGTAACCAGCGGCAGTTTCTTGGCATTCATCTGGGCCGCGATCTGCTCCAGGATGCGCGAGCCCGACACCTGGTAAGGCAGGGCGGTGACGATGATATCGGGCCCTTCCCGGGTCCAGACCGCCCGCTGGCGGACCGAACCGGCGCCGGTTTCATACATCCGCAGGATCTCCTCCGGCGGGGTGATGATCAGCGCCTCGGTCGGAAAATCCGGGCCCCTGATGTACTCGTTCAGCTCCTTGACGTTGACCCGAGAGGATTCCAGGTACCGCACGCAGGCTCCCACTACTTCCCGAATGTTGTGGGGCGGGATGTCGGTGGCCATGCCGACAGCGATGCCGGAGGTGCCGTTCAACAGAACGTTCGGCAGCCGCGCCGGAAGCATATGCGGCTCGTTCAGGGTGCCGTCGAAGTTCGGCTGCCAGTCCACGGTGCCCTGCTCCAGCTCCGCGAGCAGAGTCTGAGCATAGCGGGTCAGGCGCGATTCGGTGTAGCGCATGGCGGCGAAGGACTTCGGATCGTCCGCCGTGCCCCAGTTGCCCTGGCCGTCGATGAGCGGATAACGGTATGCGAAGTCCTGGGCCATGTGCACCATGGCCTCGTAGCAGGCGCTGTCGCCGTGGGGATGGAACTTGCCGATCACGTCGCCGACGGTGCGCGCGGACTTCTTGTACTTCGAGGCCGCGTGCAGGCCGAGCTCGGACATGGCATAGACGATGCGCCGCTGCACCGGCTTCAGGCCGTCGCCGATGAAGGGCAGGGCCCGGTCCAGGATGACGTACATGGAGTAGTGAAGGTATGCCTTCTCCGTGAACGTCGACATCGGCAGCGTCTCGATATCCGCGTGCCGGTGAGCGGCTATCGGGTTGGACGACTGCTTTTTAGAGCGGCGGGTGGTCTGCTTTCTGGCCATGGCGGGAGCGTCGGGCGTGCGTCGAGCGGCTACAGGGACACCTGGTCCCCGTACTTGGTAATCCAGGACTTGCGATCGGCGACACGCTTCTTCGACAGCATCATGTCCAGGGAACGGTCCGTCGAGGGGTCGCCGTCCCGGGCTTCCAGCCGCACCAGGCGCCGGGTGGCGGGGTCCATGACGGTTTCCCTGAGCTGCAGGGGATTCATTTCGCCGAGTCCCTTGAAGCGCTGGGTGTTCACCTTGCCCTTGAGACTCTCAGACTCGATCCTCCGGAGCACCTGCTCGCGCTCCTCTTCGTCCAGGGCGTAGAACACTTCCTTGCCCACGTCGATGCGGTACAGGGGCGGCATGGCCACGTATACCCGGCCCGCTTCCACCAGCGGCCGGAAATGCTTCACGAACAAGGCGCACAGGAGCGTCGCAATGTGGGCGCCGTCGGAATCGGCGTCCGCCAGGATGCAGACCTTGCCGTAGCGCAGCCCCTCGAGGTCGCTGGACGCCGGATCGACCCCCAGGGCGACAGCGATATCGTGAACCTCCTGGGAGGCCAGCACCTCGCCCGACTCGACTTCCCAGGTGTTCAGTATCTTGCCGCGCAGCGGCATGATGGCCTGGTATTCGCGGTCCCGCGCCTGTTTGGCGGAACCGCCGGCCGAGTCGCCCTCCACCAGGAACAGCTCGGTGCGCTCGAAATCCTGCCCCGAGCAGTCGGCCAGCTTGCCGGGCAGCGCCGGACCGCTGGTGACCTTCTTGCGCGCCACCCGCTTGCCGGCCCGCATCCGCGCCTGGGCGTTCTCGATGACGTGCTGCGAGATGCGCTCGCCCTCGGCAATGTGCCGGTGCAGCCAGATACTGAGCTCGTCCTTGACCGCGCCCTGCACGAACGCGGCGGTGTCGCGGGACGACAGACGATCCTTGGTCTGACCGGTGAACTGTGGATCGCGCAGCCGCGCGCTCAGCACGAAATTGCAGCTTGACCAGACGTCGTCCGGCGTCACCCGCACGCCGCGGGGCAGCAGATCCCGGAACTCGCAGAACTCGCGGATGGCGTCGGTCAGTCCCTGGCGGAAACCGTTGACGTGGGTGCCCCCCTGGGGCGTCGGTATCAGGTTGACGTAGCTTTCCTGGAGCTCCTGGCCGGCCTCGGGCACCCAGACCAGGCCCCATTCCACTTCCTCCTCGCCGCCCTGGTGCTTCCCCAGGTAAGGCTCCTCGGGCAGCATATCCCAATCGGCCAGCTCGCCCAGGATGTAGTCCTTCAGGCCGTCCTCGTAGTACCACTCCTCGTCGTTGCCCGGATCGTTCTCATCGGAGAAGGCCACGGTCAAGCCCGGGCACAGCACCGCCTTGGCGCGCAGCAGGTGCTTCAGGCGCGCAACCTGTACCTTCACGGTGTCGAAGAACTGGGGGTCCGGCGAGAAACGGATCACGGTGCCGCGCTTGCGGCCGCCGGCGCGGCCGATGGGCTTGAGCTCCTTCTCCTTCTGGCCGTTGGCGAATGACATGTAGTACTCGCTGCCCCCGCGGCGCACCCATACTTCCAGCTTCTTGGACAGGCCGTTGACCACTGAAACGCCAACGCCGTGCAGCCCGCCGGAGAAACGATAGCTCTTGTGGGAGAACTTGCCGCCGGAATGCAGGCGGGTCATGATCACCTCGACGCCGGATACGCCTTCTTCGCTGTGGGTGTCCACCGGCATACCACGGCCGTTGTCTGCCACGGTGATCGAATCGTCGTTGTGCAGCACCACCTGGATGGCGTCGCAGTGGCCGGAAATGGCCTCGTCGACGCTGTTGTCCACGACTTCCTGGATGAGATGGTTGGGACGCTCGGTCTGGGTGTACATCCCGGGGCGCTTGCGCACCGGCTCCAGTCCGGTCAGTACCTCGATGGCCGAGGAGTCGTAGATCGGGCACATTGAACGTTTCAGTACCGTAAGTGAATCGAAGTCAGGCAGGCTTGCCATCCTTGGATCGACAATGATACTCAGATGGCCGGGTATTGACCAGAGTTACGCAATGATTCAGCGGGATGTGCTGCTGAGCCTGCGCGCCATTCGGACCAAGGGCGGAAATTCGGTTTCGTGAATCACCCTGACCGGGAGCGGGGCTCGCCGGGTTCTTTTTGAGTCCCGCCGGGACAGGGTTGAGAGTAGGGTTGATGATGTGCCTTTGATTCACGCTTGCCGCACGGCGTTCCCGGTCGGATACGGAAGCTTTCGCTTATTTCCCGGTCTCCGATACTCGCTTGGTGAAAAAGACCCGGGTCACCCCCTCGTGGCGACCCGGGACCGCGTCCTGATGAAGAATGAATGAGTGCGGCATACTTCCCATCGCGACAAAGGCCGGCACAAAATCGGAGTATTACTCGAAATCGGCCACCAGCGCCTCGCGGATATCATCCGGAAGCGGGTCCCGCGTCTCGGTGTAGTTGGGATGCTCGATGCCGGCCGACAGGGCGGCGCCGGCCTTGGCGGCCTCGCGCATATCGGCGCTGAATTCGAAGCGCAGAAAGTGGACCGACGAGGTCTTTTCTTCAGTGTCCCGCTCCAGGTCCTCGTCGGCGACCGGATAGACGGGATCGAAGCCGTCGACCTTCATCCACACCTTGTCCTCGATGCCGACGAGCCTGGCGAGCTGGCGCTTGCGCACTTCCACGTCCGGGTACTCGATCATGAAGGTCGCCTTGAGATTGCCGCCGTCCGGAATCAACGGGTTGTAGGCATTGAGCTCGTCGGCGATCCCCTCCGGCTCGAAGATCTTCTCGACGCGCAGCATCTCCTGGATCTGGTACTGGATGGTCAACCGGTCCTCGAAATACAGGGTCGCGTGATCGCCGAGATGCACCGCGCGGCGCTTCTTGTGCTCCATGACCCGGGTGCGGAATTCCGGGCGCGCCTTGGCGTACTCCTCGAGGGAGTACAAGTCTTCGCGTGTCAGCTCGTTGCTCATTGTTCACCCTTGCTCAGATTTGAAAAGCGTTTCGGCCGGCCTTCGGGTCAGATACCGTAGGCCTGCCGCAGCAGCGACATGGGATGTGTCGCGTCCGATCCGTCGCCCATGCCATTGGCAATCTGGTCGCCCGCCATGGGGCAATCGCTGGTGTAGTGGTCTGCCTCGTATTTCTGCACCCGGTTCACGACCGGCTTGCATATCTTCATGGAAATTTCGTGGCATTCCTTCTTCACCGCGTAAATGCCGTCGTGCCCGGAGCATCGTTCTATGGCCTCGATCTGCGTTCCGGGAATCAGGGACAGAAGCTCGCGGGTCTTCAGGCCGATATTCTGGACACGCAGGTGGCATGCCACGTGATAGGCTACCTTGCCGAGCTCGCTGCTGAACTCCGTCTTCAACAGCCCCGCCTTGTGGCGGTGCATCAGGTACTCGAACGGGTCGAACATCGCCGCCTTCACCTTCTGCACCGCTTCGTCCTGGGGATACATCAGGGGCAGCTCCTGCTTGAACATCAACACGCAGGAAGGCACGGGCGCCACGATGTCCCAGCCCTCGTCGATCATGGCGGCGAGCGCCGGAATGTTGACCTCTTTCGCGCTGGCCACGGCCGCCAGATCGCCCAGTTCCAGCTTGGGCATGCCGCAGCACTGCTCCTTCTCCGCCAGGCGCACGGGTATCTCGTTGTGCTCGAACACTCTGATCAGGTCCGCGCCGATCCGGGGTCCGTTGTAGTTGCCGTAGCAGGTCGTGTACAACACCACCCTGCCCCGGGTCGGGCCCGCCGGCACCGGCTCGCCGTCATAGCCCGACCTGGCGGTCTTGCGCAGTGTCTTGCTGTGGTACTTCGGCAGGCGTGCGTCGTGGTGGACGCCGAGGGTCTTCTCCAGCACGGCCCGCCCCGTCTTCGACTGGTTGACGCTGTTCACCACGCCGGAAACCACCGGAATGCCGGCGAGCCTGCCGACGGTGTCCGTGCTGGTCAGGATTTTGTCGCGGGTCTTCGATCTGCCCGCCTTGTGCTTGACGGCCTTGGCGCGCAGCATCAGGTGCGGGAAGTCGACGTTCCAGGGATGGGGCGGAACGTACGGACACTTCGTCATGAAGCACATGTCGCACAGGTAGCACTGGTCCACCACATCCCAGTATCTCTCCTTGGGCACGCCGTCGACCTCCATGGTCTCCGATACTTCGTCCACCAGGTCAAAGAGCGTCGGGAACGAGTGGCACAGGCTGAAGCAGCGCCGGCACCC
>JBEPXV010000023.1:0-12838 GCA_041641695.1 Gammaproteobacteria bacterium
ATCGAACAGCGGGCGGAGCTCGAACACCGGAACCAGGCTGCCGCGCCTGTTGATGAGGCCGCGGAACAACGGATGATTGCTGGGGATGTAGAAGGGCGTCTGGGACTCGAGGAACTCCATGGACGAGGTCTGATCCAGGAGCAATCCATAACCCGCGACCGGGAAAACCAGACGGCTGACCGGTCTCGGTTCCTGTTCCTCTCCGATTTCCTCGTCCACGGGTGGTGGGGCCGCGCCGGGAACCTCGACCGCTTCCCGCTGCACATCGTCCTCGGTCACCATGTGATGGTCATGCTCCGGAAATGATCACGCATGGACTCATGTATGTCGCCCGACTTCATCGAGAATCTGCTCGGGCGTATACGGCTTGGTGATGTAGGCTTTCGCTCCCTGCTGCTCCGCCCAGATCTTGTCCACCTTCTGGGCATTGCCGCTGACCATGATCACCGGGATCGCGGTCGTGTCGGGGTTCGCGCGCAGCTCACGGCAGGTCTTGAAGCCGTCCATCTCGTCCATCACCACATCGAGCAGCACGATATCCGGCTTGTCCGAGGCCGCCCGTTCCAGAGCTTCGGCACCGGACGAGGCGCATACCACCTTATACCCCGCCTCGCTGAGAATCTGCTCCAGAGCGACGCGATCCGCTTCCGCATCGTCCACGACCAGCACTTTGGAAACTGCCATTAAGAGTTGCCTCCTGTTGTTGAATTCTTCGCTGTCAAACGGGTTTCAATGAAACATGGTCCGGCACGCCGGGCAGAAAATCCCTGACGACCTTGACGACGTCCCTTTCCGTTGCCGGCTTGATCAGATAACGGTCGCACCCGGCGATGGACCCCTGAATACGATTGATCGTCGACCCCTTGCTGGTCAGCATGATAACGGGTATGCGCTGCGACCTCGGATCGCGCTTTATCAGCTTGCATACCTGATAACCGTCCATATCGGGCAACATCACGTCGAGAAACACCAGGTCGTAGTACCTTGCCTGCAGCTTTTCGAGCCCCTGCTGGGCGTCCTCCGCCATCTCCGCCGCGATATCCAGCTTTTCCAGGCAGATATTCATCTGGGTTCGCACCGACAGGCTGTCGTCGATTACCAGCGCCCTGGCGACAGACGCGCGACGTCCGGACTGCTGCGGCGCCGAGGCGCGATGCACCGGGGTATCGTCGCTCACGACCACTGGAGAACGGTGCCTGAGCTCGCTGACGGCAACCCGGTCAAGCAACTGCAACAGCCCCCCCGACAGATGGCTGCGGATCAGATTGTATTGATGAGTTTCGAGCTCTGTGAGCGGTTTCGCGCTTACAAAGACCACCGGCCCGCCCGTCGGCACGGACGAGCTTTGCCAGCTTTGCATGGCCGCCGCATCGTCCGCGTCGACAATAGCGATGTCCGCCGGGCGCCCCGCGGCAGACCCCGGCATCGCATAAGAGACCTCACGGTTCTGCGACAACTTGCATAAGCTCGCAAGAACCATCCGCTGCGTTGCCGTCAGTCCGAATACGCTCAGGGCATACGCTCCGGTTGCTGCACTCATTTGTCGTGATACCCCCGCAAGCTCGCACGCGTATTCTTAATTCTTGTCCGCTTATTCTGGTAACTGGTTACTGATTGTTCATTTTCTAGTCATGTTAATGTGAAGGTAGCCCTTGCCAACGAAAAATCAAGCAGATGTTTGTCGCCGCCGCCGCGCAGGTGGATAAGGCACCCGAAACCGTTCCCTTGCCGTGTCCGCGCAGCGAATAGCGGCGCCCGTGGCAGTCGGGAATATCGGGATTGAATCCCGACCACACCATTCGCAGCACGGCGATCTGAGACAGCCGGCGTAAAGCCTCGCCGATTCCTGCAAAACCCGGTCAGGTCAGCGCGAAGACGCAGGCCGGATCGCCGTTGGCTCGACAACGCGATTCCGTCACCGAAACCGACTCGTGTCCAGGCGACGACGAAGCCAGGCCCTGGATGAATCCACAAAGGAAATCACAGTTCTCATCTTCGCCGCTGATCAGGTCCATGGAGGTCACCACCCGCCGCGAGAAGAGCGACACCGGCACCACGACCGTATCACCGCTGCGCGAAGCCTCCGCGATCGACCCGATCGCCGGCAGCACCACGTCGTCGATCACGTCGGTCAGCGACTCCGAAGAACCAGGCTCCAGCGCCGCCGCAAAGTTCCGCCCCGATTCCACACCGAGCTGCTTGAGCTTTGCCACCCGCTGTGGATCCTTCGCGATCCGCTCTTCATAGCTCTGTATGTGAGGCATGATCTTCGGATACGAGGCGACAATCCGGCCCACCAGGTCGCCGGGCACTTCCGGCTCGGACGACTGGGGCGCGGGTGCCGCTTCCCCGGTGCTGATCTCCTCGATACCCCGCACCACCTCCAGCTCGCTAAGCTGCGACCTCAGATCCGCCGCATCGATGCCGCCCCGGGCGTCGCCGTGCAGCGTCAGCATGGCGCTGTCCGCGCTGACAGGCTCCAGACTGTGCGATTTCACCCGTACTCCCGCAGCCTGCAGCCGGCTCACCACCGCCGACAGCACGCCCGAGCCACTATTGACTCTAAGCTTGATAACAGCCGCCATCTTCAACACCCCCACTATTGGTTTGAAAATGCCTTTTCAAGCAAGTCTAGACTCTGACGGCCCGATTGCTAGCCCGATACCGGGGAGGGCCGGCGGGCCAGAGGGCTGGTAGAATGGCGAGCGCACCAATCATCCCGGACCCCGGCAGTGGATCGCGACAAGCAAACAACCGAGCAGGCGGAATCGTTCTTCCGCCAAAATCCCGAAGTTACCGGTATCACGATGTTTTTCAGTGATCTCAATGGCGTGTCCCGGGGCAAGCGCCTGCCCCGGGACAGTTTCGCCAAAGCGTCCGGGGGCGGGGTAAGAATGCCGATCTCCTCCTTGTGCCTGGATATCTGGGGCACGGACGTTCCGGAGATGGCCATGGAAACCGGCGACGCAGACGGTGTCTGCCTGCCCACCGAATTGGGGCTGCTGCCGGTGCCCTGGACGGACCCGCCCGGTGCCTATCTACCGATGTCGGTTTATTACGATGATCATTCGCCGTGTCCCGGCGACCCACGCCACGCACTTGCCGGGGTCGTGGACGAGTACCGGGCACTGGGTCTGACGCCGGTGGTGGCCGTGGAGCTCGAGTTCTATCTTCTGGACATGCGCAACGGCAAGCCGCGGCCGCCGGTCTCCCCCGTGACCGGCCGGCCGCTCGACGTCGACAGCCTGCATTCCATCGATGAGCTGGAGCATTTCGGCGGCTTCGTCGAGGACGTGTACGCGGCCTGCGAAGCCCAGAATGTGTCCGCGGATACGGCACTCTCCGAGTTCGGGGTTGGGCAGTTCGAGATCAACCTGAAACACCTGCCGGACGCCCTGCGCGCAGCCGACGAGGCCGTGCTGCTCAAGCGCATCATCCGGGGCGTCGCCAGGAAACACGGCTTCACAGCCACCTTCATGGCCAAGCCTTTTGCCGGCATGTCCGGAAACGGCTGCCACGTCCATTTCAGCGCATTGGATGTCGACGGCCACAACATATTCAGCGACGGCGGTGAAGCCGGTACGCCGGTGCTCCGGCACGCGGTCGCCGGGCTGATAGACAGCATGGCTGACCTTATTACGTTGTTTGCGCCGCACATGAACTCTTATCGCCGCATGCGCTCGGAATCCTACGCCCCGACCGTGCCCGTCTGGGGCTACGAGAACCGTACCACGGCGCTGCGAATTCCCGCCGGCGACCCATCCGCCAAGCGCATCGAGCACCGGGTTGCGGGCGCCGACGCCAACCCGTATCTTACCGTCGCCGCCGTGCTCGGCGGCGCCCTGACCGGCATCCGCAATGAATCGACGGCTCCGGAGCCGATCACGGGCAATGCCTACGCATCGAGCACGCCGCCCATCGAGTGCGGCTGGCGGGAATCCCTGGCGGTTTTCGAGCATAGCCCCGTGGTCAGGGATCTGTTCGACCCGCTGATCATCCGGATGATGCTGGCCGTGAAGCAGCAGGAGATAGCGCGGTTCTCCGATCAGATCACCGAGCTGGAACTGAACACCTACCTGGAATCCGTCTGAAAGATGAGAATCGGTATTCTCGAAACCGGGCAGCCGCCCGACGAGCTGATCACCAAGCACGGGGGCTACCCCGAAATGTTCGAGCGCCTGCTGCGGACCGCCGACCCGGCGCTGGAGTTCGCCGTGTACCACGTCACCGCCGAGCAGCTGCCCGGTGACGTGGCCGAATGCGATGCCTGGCTGATTACCGGCTCACGGCACGGCGTATATGACGACCTGCCCTGGATCGAACCGCTCAAGCGCTTCCTGAAAGCCGCCTACGACGCGGGCGTGCCCATAGTCGGGATCTGCTTCGGGCACCAGATCCTCGCCGAAGCGCTGGGCGGCCGGGCCACCAAGTCCGACAAGGGCTGGGGTCTGGGTGTGAAACAATACAACGTGCATCGAAAGCCCTCCTGGATGACCGGCGTCGACGGGGAGTTCGCCCTCAATGCGCTGCACCAGGACCAGATCACCGAGCTGCCCGGCGACGCCGAGGTGCTGGCGGGATCGGATTTCTGCCCCTATGCGGTTCTCGCCTACCGGGGCAATGCCATCTCGATACAGCCGCATCCCGAGTTTCCGACCGAGTACCTGAGAGACCTGATCGAGCACCGGCGCGCCACGTCTTTGTCCGAAGCCGACGCCGACGCCGGGCTGGCAGCCCTGGGCACGCCCGTCCATGCCCGGCAGGCCGCCGAGTGGATCGTCAACTTCCTGAAAGAGCGGACACGCACATGAGCAATCCATACGAAACCGGCGACCTGCAGCGCCGGGACAGCGCCCATCACTGGCACCCTTTCACGGACACCAGGAAGCTGTCGGCAAAGGGTCCGCGCGTGATCACCAGCGCCGAAGGGATATACCTGGTGGACTCGCAGGGCAACCGACTGCTGGACGGCATGGCGGGCCTGTGGTGCGTGAACATCGGCTACGGACGTCCCGAGCTCGCCGCGGCGGCGAGCCGGCAGATGACCGAGCTCCCGTACTACAACACGTTCTTCCAGACGTCCCACCCGCCGGTGATTGAGCTGAGCACCACCCTTGCGGCGCTGACCCCCGGGGACCTGAACCGTTTCTTCTTCACCGGCTCGGGCTCGGAAGCCAACGACACCGTCGTGCGACTGGTGCGCACCTACTGGGACGTGATGGGCAAGCCCGACAAGAAGACCATCATCGCCCGGCGCAACGCCTATCATGGCTCCACCGTCGCCGCCGCCAGCCTCGGCGGCATGGAGGCCATGCACGCCCAGAGCGGGCTGCCCATTCCCGGGATTACCCACATCGCCCAGCCATACTGGTTCGACGAGGGCGGCCATATGTCGCAGGAGGAATTCGGCATCCAGGCGGCCCGGGCGCTCTCCGAGGAGATCGACCGACTCGGTGAGGACCAGGTCGCGGCGTTCATCGCCGAGCCCGTGCAGGGCGCCGGCGGGGTGATCGTTCCACCGGACAGCTACTGGCCGGAAATCAAGCGCATCTGCGCCGAGCGGGACATACTGTTCATCGCCGACGAGGTCATCTGCGGTTTCGGGCGCATGGGCCAATGGTTCGGCTCCCAGCACTACGAGCTGCAGCCCGACCTGATCAGCATGGCCAAGGGCATCACCTCAGGCTACCTGCCGCTCGGCGCAGTCGCCATCGGCGACAAAGTCGCCGGTCCGCTCATCGAAGAGGCAGGCGAGTTCTTTCACGGCTACACCTACTCGGGACACCCGACCTGTGCCGCCGTGGCCGTCGAGAACCTGCGCATTCTCACGGAGGAGAAGATCATCCAGCGGGTGCGCGACCATACGGCGGGTTACTTCCAGAAAGCCTGGTCCAGCCTTGCCGAGCATCCCCTGGTCGGGGAAGCCCGCAGCGTGGGCCTGATGGGCGCCATCGAGCTGGTGCCCGGCAAGCCTTCGGGTTCGCGCTTCGACGACGTCGGCCGGGTTGGCGAGATGTGCCGCGACCTGTGCCTGGAGAACGGCCTGGTCATGCGCGCGGTGCGCGACGCCATGATCGTGTCCCCGCCGCTGGTGATCAGCGAGGCGCAGATCGACGAGCTGATCCACAAGGCCCGGCGCAGCCTGGACCAGACGCTGCAGAAGCTCGGGCGGTAGTGATGCGGCGGCCCCCCGGGTTTCAGCGTCGCATGGATTGAACGCCCGTGGCTTCCCAGCCCAATGTCCGGGTCCCGGGGCCGCAGCGATTGAAATCGCTGTTCCGTTCCGGCGCGCGTCCCGACACCATTGCGGCGGTTGACCTCGGCTCCAACAGTTTCCATCTGATCGTCGCCAGGCTGCAGCACGGCCAGCTGGCGGTGGTGGACCGGCTGCGGGAATCCATTCGCCTGGGCGCGGGCCTGGATGCGGACAAGCTGCTGACCGAGCAGGCCCAGACCGGCGCCCTGGCGTGCCTGGAGCGCTTCGGCCAGCGACTGCGAAACCTGCCGCGCGGCAGCGTCCGGGCGGTGGGCACCAACACCCTGCGCCAGGCCCGCAATGCCAATCAGTTCCTCGACCGCGCCCAGGCCGTGCTGGGGCACCCCATCGAAGTCATCGCGGGCCGCGAAGAAGCGCGCCTCATTTACCTGGGCGTTGCCCATGACCTGGAGGCCCGGGACGAGGACCGGCTGGTGGTGGACATCGGCGGCGGCAGCACCGAAGTGATCGCCGGGCGGGGATTCGAAATCTTCCACCGGGAAAGCCTGCACGTGGGCTGTGTCGGGTTGAGCAACCGGTTCTTTGCCGACGGCAGGATCAGGAAGAAGCGTATGCGCGAAGCGGAGCTCGAAGCCGAGCTCGCCCTGCAGCCCGTGCGCCACGTTTTCCGCGGCACGCCGCGCGACCGCGCCATCGGCTGCTCCGGCACGGTGAAATCGATCCGGGCGGTGTGCCAGCAACAGGGCTGGTGTGACCGGGGCATCACGCGGTCCGCCATGGAGCAGCTGCGCGAATACCTGCAAGGCGTCCCGCATTTCGACGACCTGGACCTGCGCGGCCTGGCCGAGGACCGCCGGAGCATCTTCGTGGGCGGCGCCATCGTGCTGTGGGCGGTGTTCGACCAGCTCGGCATCGAACGGATGGATGTTTCGGACCAGGCCCTCAGGGAAGGCGTGCTCTATGACCTCATCGGCCGCATCGAGCACACGGACGTGAGACAGCGCAGCATCGACAGCACGGCTGCCCGATGGTCGGTGGACATCGAGCATGCCGCGCGCGTGGAAAACGCCGCGGTCGCCTTCCTGGAGCGGCTCGCGCCGGCCTGGGAGCTGGAGCACGACGAGCACCTGCACATGCTCAGGTGGGCGGCACGCACCCACGAGATCGGACTGTCCATATCTCACGGCCAGTATCACAAGCACGGCGCCTACATCATCGCCAACGCCGACCTGGCCGGGTTCTCGAGGAACGAGCAGCAGGTCCTGGCCACCCTGATCCGCGGGCATCGCAGGAAATTTCCAACCGGCACCTTTCAGCAGCTCACCGCGGACAGCCGGGCGCCAACCATCCGGCTGTGCGTGCTGCTGCGCCTCGCGGTCCTCATGCAGCGCGGCCGCGAGGACATCCTGCCGGACAGCTTCGACATGCACGCCGACGGCAAACACCTCATGCTCCGCCTTCCCGCCGACTGGGTGGAGACGCACCCGCTGACCTGGGCGGACCTGAAGCAGGAGAAGCGCTATCTCCGGGACGCGGGCATCGACCTGGTCCTGGAGC
Source organism: Gammaproteobacteria bacterium (assembly GCA_041641695.1). Lineage (GTDB taxonomy): Bacteria > Pseudomonadota > Gammaproteobacteria > Arenicellales > JAANXG01 > JAANXG01. Next base: position 7,775 of record JBEPXV010000023.1, read on the forward strand.
AGACCTGATCCGCGCCGGAATCGATACCCCGCATAACGTCAACCATCCCCCGGCTGTAGATCCAGAGAGACGGCTCCCGCTTCCCGGCACCACTGAAGCGGCGCCCCACCATGAATCACGAATCACGAACCCGTGTATTCAGTGCTCCCGGTACTCCTCCAGCAGGCGGTCCTGGGCGGACAACCGGGGCTCCTCGTCGCCGTCCGGGATGTGGCGGATATAGTCGCCGTTGCAGTCCATGACCCAGGTGTTGGTATTGTCCTCCAGATACAGCTCGAGATCGCGGATGATGCGGTGCCTGAGCTTGGAATCGAGGACCGGGAAGCACTGCTCGACGCGCTGCACCAGGTTGCGCGGCATCCAGTCGGCGCTCGAGCAGAACAGCTCCGGCGTCCCGCCGTTCTCGAAGTAGTACACCCGGGTGTGCTCCAGGAAGCGCCCCACCACCGAACGCACGGTAATATTCTCCGAGACCCCCTCCACCCCGGGTTTCAGACAGCACACCCCCCGCACGATGAGGGAGATCTCCACACCGCACTGCGAGGCACTGTACAAAGCCATGATGACCTGGGCGCTCACCAGGCCGTTGACCTTGGCGATGATCCGCGCCGGACGGCCGGCCCGGGCGTTCTCGGCCTCGCGGTTGATGCGGTCGATCACGCCGGTCTGCATGGTGAAAGGCGACTGGAGCAGGCGCTTCAGGGGCGGATGCTTGCTGTGGGTGGTGAGCTGCATGAAAATCTTGTGGACGTCCTGACTGATGTCCGGGTCGCAGGTGAACAGGCCGTAGTCCGTATACAGCCGCGCCGTGCGGTAGTGGTAATTGCCGGTACCCAGGTGCACGTAGCGCACCAGCTGCTTCTGCTCCCGGCGCACCACCATGAGCATCTTGGCGTGGGTCTTGTAGCCGACGATGCCATACACGACGTGCACGCCGGCCTCCTGCAGCTTTGTGGCGATTTCGATATTGGCCTCCTCGTCGAAGCGGGCCCGGAGCTCCACCACCACCGTTACTTCCTTGCCCTCCCGCGCCGCCTCCATCAACGCCTGCACCAGCACCGAATCGAGCCCCGTCCGGTACAGCGTCTGCTTGATAGCCAGCACACTGGGATCCTGCGCCGCCTGACGCACGAATTCGATTACCGGCATGAACGACTGAAACGGGTGGTGCAGCAGTATGTCCCCGTTCTGGATCGCCGTGAAGATGTTGGCGCCCTGGGAGTACTGCTTGGGCATGCCCGGAGTGAAGCTCGGATACTTGAGGTCCGGCCGGTCGACCATGTCCGGCAGCGCGATCAGGCGTCCCAGGTTGACCGGCCCCTTCACTTGGTACAGGTCCTGCTCGGTAAGCTCGAACTTGCGCAGCAGATAGCGATACGGCCCCTCCGGACAGTTGTCCGCGACCTCCAGCCGGACGGCGTCGCCATAGCGCCTGGACGGCAGCTCGCCCTCCAGGGCCCTGAGAAGATCATCCACTTCCTCGGTGTCGACAAACAGGTCGCTGTTGCGGGTCACCCGGAACTGGTAGCAGCCGGTCGACTCCATACCCGGGAACAGCTGATTCACGAAGGTATGGATCACCGAGGACAGGAACGCGAAATCGTTGGGCCCCTGGCTGATCTCCTCGGGAATCCGGATCAGGCGCGGCAGGGCGCGCGGCGCCGGCACGATGGCCATCCCGCCCTCGTTGCCGAACGCGTCCTGGCCCTTTAGCTCCACGATGAAATTCAGGCTCTTGTTCAGAGTCCGCGGGAACGGATGGGCCGGGTCGAGCCGGATCGGCGTGATCACCGGCATGACCTCGTTGTCGAAAAACTCCTGCAGGAACCGCTTCTGGGATGCGTCCCACTCTTCCCGGCGCTTGAACCTTATGCCCTCCGCCTCCAGGGCCGGCAGCAGGATATCGTTCAACACCGAGTACTGCTCGCCCACCAGATCATGACTGATGCGGCTGATCCGGCTCAGGGCATCCTGCGGCGTCAGCCCGTCCGGGCCGGTCTGGGTGCCCCCCAGCTCCGCCTGCTGGACGAGGCCGGCCACCCGCACCTCGAAGAACTCATCCAGGTTGGAGCTGGTGATGCACAGGAACCGCAGGCGCTCCAGCAGCGGCACGCGCTCGTCCTTGGCCAGCTCGAACACCCGCCGGTTGAACGCCAACTGGCTGAGCTCCCGGTTGATGTAGTACTCCGGCCGGCTCAGGTCCTTCGGGAGATGCAGCTCCTGGTCTGGATTGGTTGCCACCACAGTTTTCTCCACAGTCGGCGGATAGTAATCGGCGAATATTTAAGTTTCGTTCGAGAAACTTCCGATAACCCTTTGATTATGCTTGGCCACGAGCAGCGACGCAAAACAGCGGAGCGGGCCGACGTAGAACCCCGCCGCCTGCCTCAAATCACCACCAGGGCGCCGGCGGGTGCTTTTTCACCAAGCGAGTATCGGGGAGAGATAACCACCGAAGGCACCAACGTACTGGGGGCCCCGATCGATCATACCGGGAACGCGGGCGACCTGGAGCTAAACCATGCCCGGATTCTTGATAACTGTCGGGATTGAATCCTGCTCGGAGACTGAAAATGTGCCCGGCGGCGCCCACTCCCGTGTGCTCATGGCCCGATGCGGGGTCGTCACCGGGGCCCTGCAATGATGTAAAATGGTATAAATCGTTTATACGATATAACTCAATGTCCGCAAAGCACAAGACCGAAGGCAAGCAAAGCCACAAGCTGGTTCGCGACAGCTTCACGATCCCCGCCCGGGAATACGGAGCCATCGACTCTCTGAAACAGCGCTATCTCGAAAACGGCATCGAGATGAAAAAAAGCGAGATTCTGCGCGCCGGACTGCTTGCCCTGTCGTCGATGAACAACGACGAGCTTGCCACCGTGGCCGACCGCGTCGTGCGCATCAAGCCGGGGCGGCCGAAGAAACGGGATTCGTAAACCGGCGCGCGCAGCTAAACATTCCAGAGCAGATACTCACGCTCCCAGGAGCTGATCACGCTCATGAACGCCTGGTTCTCGATCTCCTTGATCGCCGTGTAGGCCGCGATGAACCGGTCTCCGAGCACGCCGCTCAATGCCTCGTTGTTGTTCAGAAGCTCCAGGGCCTCGGCCAGGGTGCGCGGCAGATCGAACTCGAAATCGTAGGCGCTGCCCTTCAGCGGCTCACTGGCCCTCGCCTTCTCCTGCATTCCCAGGTAGCCGCACACCAGGGACACAGCGATGGCCAGGTACGGGTTGGCATCGGCCCCGGCCAGGCGATTCTCGACGCGACGGGCCTCGGTATCTCCGATGGGCACGCGCAGCCCCGTGGTGCGGTTGTCATAGCCCCACTTGAGATTGATCGGCGCCGCCTGGTGCCTCGCCGCCCGCCGGTAGGAGTTGACATAGGGCGCGAGGATCGCGAGAGCCGCCGGCAGGTACTTCTGAAGCCCGCCGATATAGTGGAAAAACAGATCGCTGGGCTCGCCGTCCGGCTTGTTGAAGATATTCTGGCCGGTGGTGCTGTCAAGAATGCTCTGGTGGATGTGCATGGAGCTGCCGGGCTGGTGCTCCATGGGTTTGGCCATGAAGGTGGCGAACATGTCGTGGCGCAGGGCCACCTCCCGCACCGTGCGCTTGAACAGGAACGCCTGGTCGGCCAGTTCCAGCGGCTCCCCGTGCAGCAGATTAATCTCCATCTGCGCGGGGCCGGACTCGTGAATCAGGGTATCGATCGCCAGCCCCTGATCCTCGCAGTAGTCGTACACCTCGTCCACAAACGGATCGAACTCCGCCAGGGCGTCGATGCTGTAGGCCTGGCGCGCGCTTTCGAATCGCCCGGAGCGGCCCACCGGCGGCTCCAGGGGATAATCGGGATCCGGATTCTGTTTCACCAGGTAGAATTCCAGCTCCGGGGCCACGATCGGACTCCAGCCGGCGTCCTCGTACAGCTTCAAAACCCGGCGCAGCACGTAGCGGGGCGCCATTTCCACCGGCGAGCCGTCCTTGTAGAAGCTGTCGTGGATCACCTGGCCCGTGGGCTCCGCCGCCCAGGGCATCAGCCGCAGGGTGCGGACGTCCGGGCGCAGCACGATATCGATGTCCGCGGGGTCCAGAACCCCCAGATCGTCGCTGATATAGTCGCCGGTGACGGACTGCAGCAGCGCATCCTCCGGCAGGCGCATCCCCTGCTCCTCGGCAAATTTGGCCGCCGGCATGATCTTGCCCCGCGGCGTGCCCGCCATGTCCGGCACGATGCACTCGACCTCGCTGATGCCGTGCTTATCCAGCCATTCTTTGATTTCGTTCATGAAATACCCTTGATCTGCAGGCCCCCGATGTATGAGTATGACCGTTGCCGGATCATAATTTAGAATAGCTTCCACAACCACCTTGGAGACAAACCGATGACACCATACAGCCGCCTATTCATCGGGGCTGCGGCCGCCCTTATGGTGACGAGCACCGCCACGGCCCAGGAAAACGAACTGCACATCTACAACTGGTCGGATTATATCGCCGCGGACACCATCGAGAAGTTCGAGGCCGAAACCGGCATCGATGTCACCTACGACGTTTACGATTCCAACGAAGTCCTGGAAGCCAAGCTGCTGGCCGGCAACACCGGCTACGACGTGGTGGTGCCGACCTCGGATTTCATGTACCGCCAGGCCCAGGCGGGCGTCTACCAGAAGCTGGACAAGTCCAAGCTGTCGAACTGGAAGCACCTGGACAAGGATATCCTGGCCAGGCTCGATGCGTCCCACGACCCTGGCAACGAGTACGCCGCGCCCTACATGTGGGGGACCACGGGCATAGGCTACAACATCGACATGGTCAAGGAGCGCATGGCAGACGCGCCGGTGGACAGCTGGGACATGATGCTCGATCCCGAGGTCGTCGAAAAATTCGCCGACTGCGGCGTCACGTTCCTGGACGCCCCGAGCGAGGTGTTTCCCGCCGCTTTGAACTACCTGGGCATGGATCCCAACGGGCACGACCCGGAGAACCTCGAGAAGGCGCTGGAGCACCTCCTGAAGATCCGTCCTCATATCAAGTACTTTCACAGCTCCCAGAACATCAA
>JBEPXV010000024.1:0-12794 GCA_041641695.1 Gammaproteobacteria bacterium
ACCCTCAACCTCCTTGAGGCGACCCGCGCCAATGCGCCGGGAGCGACTTTTGTGTTCTGCTCGACCAACAAGGTTTACGGGGACACACCGAATCGCCTGCCGCTCGAGGAGGGCCCCCGTCGCTTGGACCTGCCCGAATCCCACCGTTACCATCGCGGAATCGACACGACGATGTCGATCGACAACTCCACGCATTCTTTGTTCGGCGTTTCCAAGGCGGCCGCCGACCTTCTGGTGCAGGAGTACGGGCGTTACTTCGGGATGTCCACCGTGTGTTTTCGGGGCGGCTGTCTGACAGGCCCCCAGCACGCCGGGGCCGAGCTGCACGGCTTCCTCGCGTACCTGATGAAATGCACGGTAACCGGCAAGCCTTATACGGTCTTCGGTTACAACGGCAAGCAGGTCCGCGACAATATCCACAGTGCCGACCTGGTCGCGGCCTTCGAGGCTTTCCACCAGGCGCCGCGGCCCGCCGCACTCTACAACATCGGCGGCGGCCGTTTCAGCAACTGCTCCATGTTGGAGGCAATCGGGATCTGCGAGCGCATCGCCGACCGGACGCTGAGCTGGCAGATGGGCGCAGAGCCGCGAATCGGCGATCACCGTTGGTGGATCTCCGATCTGGGTCCGTTTCAATCCGACTATCCGGGATGGAAGCCGCGCCATGGCATCGAGGACATCCTGCGCGAAATATACGAGCGAAACGTCGAGCGCTGGACGGCCGCGACGTGAAGCTCTCCGTGGTCATCCCCGCCCAGGACGAGGAAGGCTCGGTCGGCCGCACCGTGGCGGGAATCACGAGGGTGCTGACCCGGGAGGCGATCGACCATGAGATTCTGGTGATCGACGATGACAGCCGCGACGCGACCGCCGCAGCGGTTGAAGAAGTCAGCGCCGGCGATCCAAGAGTGCGCTGCCGTCGTTCGCACTATGAGAGAGGCTTCGGGATGGCGATCCGCTCCGGGCTCGAACTCTACGAGGGAGACGCGGTCGTGATCGCAATGGCGGACGCCTCCGACGATCCGGAGGACATCGTCCGCTACTATCGTCTGCTGGAAGACGGCTGGGACTGTGCATTCGGCTCGCGCTTCATGCCCGGCTCAGCGGTGCACGACTACCCGCGCCTGAAACTGGCGCTCAACCGGCTCGCCAACTGGTTTATCCGCATCCTCTTCCGGCATGGATACAATGACACGACCAACGCTTTCAAGGGATACCGGCGAGAGGTAATCGACACGATACAGCCACTGCTGTCCAAGCATTTCAACCTGACGGTGGAAATGCCGCTCAAGGCAATCGTCAGAGGGCACAGCTACGGGGTGATACCGATCTCCTGGACCAACCGCACGACGGGCGCGCCAAAGCTGGCAATCAAGGAGATGGGTAGCCGGTACCTGTTCATTATTCTCTACGTGTGGCTGGAATACACGCTCAGCCGCGGCGACTACCGGGTGGCCGCACCGCAAGCCGACCAAAAGCCAAAGCGAACAGCGCGGTGATTCCGGGTGTGCCGGGAAGACAAAGCCGAGCCGGCGTCTGAAGGCTTCTGCGTATGGGTTGAATGAGCTCCGCATTGTTCTCAACGCTGCGCGCATCACACTGGATTTTCTTACCGGTCCTGCTGTTGGCGGGTCTCTTCGTCATGGCGGCGAATGAAGTCCATGTCATCGATGATTTCACTGGACTGAACATCAATCCGCCGGACCCGGACATCGTGAGTGCAGATGTAGTCGATTCCGATCTTGCCATCTCGGTGGACTGCACTGCCGGCGAGGTCGGAATCGTTCACATTCCAATACAGCGCAGCGTCACCGACCGCAAGGTACGGCTTTACTTTTCACACGCCAAAGGTCTTCCCTACACGGGCAAATTCGAGACCACCCCGTCCGGCGAGGTGATTCCCGACTCTCTTGAAAACTACAACTTCGAGCATCAGAAGGGCCCACTGAATTACTCCCTGCATGACAAGTACTACGAGGAGCTGTCGCTGTGGTTCAAATGCCGCAGAGGATTTAAACATGACACCGGCGTCGTGCATATTGAAAAGATCGAGATCGTCCCACTGGAATTCACGGACGACAGGAAATTCGTTTATCTCCTGGCTCTCATCATACTCGTGCTTTTCGTCGCGCCGGGACTTCTCCTGTACTGTGCGTGGTTCGCTGGCGGCGATAAGCGGGACCTGCTGACCTGGCTGGTTCCGTTGTCGATGCTCTGTTTCTTCGTTCTGTATTTGGTTCTGGTGGCGGGGCAAATGTCGTCCACTGCTCCGGGCACCAGGATTCTGTCGGTGGCGTACGGCCTGTTGTGTCTTGCCCTGGCAGCGTGGCTCGCAGCGAAGAACCGGCTGGGTCGCCTGGTCACCGAGCTTGCTTCGATAAAATGGCAACTGCTGGCGCTATGCATGGTAATGCTGGGAGTGGCTGCGGTCGTTACGGAGAATCTCGAGCTGCCGTTGTATACGCTTTCCCACGAACACATGCGGTATCTTACTTACGGTGCGTTTGGGGCTCACGACCCCATTTTTCAGTTCGTCAATGGCATCGCGATACTGCACGATGAGCCGTTCTCAAAGTACTACGAGAACGCCAAGCTCATGTACGGGGTCCAGGACAGAGGGGTGCTTGGCGGCGTGCTGTACGCGGTGGTACGGGGGATCGCCGCCCCCGTCAACCCGGATGTCGCCTACAGCTACGGCTTGTATACGTTGTTCGGATCCGTGCTGAACGCCTCGGTGCTGCTGCCGGTGTATGCGCTGCACGGATATTTTTTCCCGGCCAGGCAGCGCCCTTTTCTGATCCTGTTCCTGATGTGCGCCAGTGCGTTCCTGATTACCAACTTCTACCTGACCTGGTTCAAGCTTGCCGGCGCAGGGCTCGTGATATCGGGGATCGTTTTGCTGCTGTCAAAGCCGCGCGCCGCCAGGTACTGGATCGCGGCGGGTGCCCTCTGGGGCGTGGCGGCCAACTTCCATCCGGGCCTCGCGTTGTCGTTTCCCGTGGTGACGATATGGCTGCTATACAGGTCGTGGCGGGCCCAGGGCAAGCGAGTTCTCCCGGTTGTGCTCGCATTCGCCGGACTGATGAGTGCCTTTATCGTGATGATAACGCCCTGGGAGCTGGTCAAGTCGACCCACTATGAAGACACGAACTCTCTGTTCAGGCAGCACTTTCTCGCTTCCGAGCCATACGATGTTGAACACGGGATAGTCGGCAGCATCGCCGGCTTCATGGACAGACACCCCCTGAGCGAGCAGCTGCCAACGCGAGTTGACCGGCTTCAAAGCAGTTTTCGCGTCGATGAAGTCGGGGTGCTCTTCGATCTGGCGTCTGCCGGGAAGTGGCGCGAGGCATTACTCCGATGGAACCTCGTCGAAACAGCTTTTACGTTTCACGTGTTCACCATGTTGGCCGCCCTGCTGGCCATATCGGTGCTGCTCGCACGGCTTATTCCCGCCGCTCGTTGGAGCCATGCTCAAATCCGGCATACGCATGACTTCCGCTGGCTGCTGATTACCCAGATTCTGTGCATTCTGATGATCATTGTTGGCAGTTACGGAAAGTACGATCCGGATCTCACCTGGCAAATGCCTACGAGTGCCCTGGTCATCCTTCTGTACCTGCTCGTGCACGCCAACATCGCTGTCGGCAAGATCGGCCTGGTCCTGATTGCCGCCTATTCGCTGTTCACGTACTACCGGCTGTTCTTCCAGTACTTCTGAGACGCGATCCGCAGCAGGTTGCGGCAGCACGACCTTCCCCAAGCTTCCACACCTGCATATAATCGCCGGATGCGAACATGGATACTGGCAGGGACCTGGCCAGGACATGCTCCAACCGGGGCACTTTCTCCCGGGTGATATACAAGCTTGAATCGAGGTTGATCCTTATATGAAGTCCCAGACGCGCGTGGTGGTTATCGGCGGCGGCGTGGTCGGCGCCAGTGTGCTTTATCATCTGACCAAGCTCGGCTGGCGCGACGTCATGCTGCTGGAGCGGTCGGAGCTGACCAGCGGCTCCACCTGGCACGCCGCCGGCGGCTTCCACACCCTCAATGCCGACACCAACATGGCGGCGCTGCAGGGCTACACCATCCGCCTGTACAAGGAACTGGAGGAGATCAGCGGCCAGTCCTGCGGTCTGCACCATGTCGGCGGCCTGACCCTGGCGGAGTCTCCCGAGCGCCTCGACCAGCTCAGGGCCGAACGCGCCAAGCATCGCTACATGGGCCTGGAGACCGAGATCGTCGGTCCGGAGGAGATCCGCCGGCTGTCGCCCATCACGAACACCGACGGTGTTCTCGCCGCCCTCTACGACCCCCTGGATGGCCACCTCGATCCCTACGGCACCACGCACGCCTATGCCAAGGCGGCGCGCATGAACGGCGCCGAGATCGAGCTGCACACCATGGTCGAGCGGCTCGAGCCGCAGGCCAACGGCGAGTGGCGGATCGTGACCGACAAGGGCACGGTCACCGCGGAGCACGTTGTCAATGCCGCCGGCCTGTGGGCGCGCGAGGTGGGGCGCATGGCCGGTGTTGAACTGCCGCTGCATCCCATGGAGCACCAGTACATGGTGACCGATCCGATTCCCGAGGTGATCGGCCACGATACCGAGCTGCCGCACGTCATGGACCCACAGGGCGAGAGCTATCTGCGCCAGGAAGGCCAGGGCCTGGTCATCGGCATCTATGAGCAGGACGCCCGACCCTGGGCGGACGGCACCACCTCCTGGTCGTTCGGACACGAGCTGTTGTCGACTGACCTGGAGCGCATCAGCGATTCACTGGAATTTGCCTTTCGCCGCTACCCGGTGCTCGAGCATGCCGGCATCAAGCAGGTGATCAACGGCCCGTTCACTTTCGCGCCGGACGGCAACCCGCTGATGGGACCGATGCCGGGCCTGCGCAATTACTGGTGCGCCTGTGCCGTCATGGCCGGTTTCAGCCAGGCCGGCGGAGTGGGCCTGTCGCTGGCCGAGTGGATGATCGACGACGAGCCGTCGCGCGACGTGTTCGCCATGGACGTGGCCCGCTTCGGCGACACCTGCACCCCGCCCTACACGCGCGCCAAGGCACGGGAGAATTACCAGCGCCGCTTCGCCGTCTCCTATCCCAACGAAGAGCTTCCCGTGGGCCGGCCGCTGCACACCACCCCCGCCTACGGTCTCTGGAAAGCCCGCCGGGCCGTGTTCGGCCAGGGTTACGGCATGGAGCACGTGAACTATTTCGCCCCCGAGGGCGAGCCCCTGCACGAGACGCCGACTTTCCGGCGCTCCAACGCCTTCGAGGCGGTGGCCGCCGAGTGCCGGGCGGTGCGCGAGGCCGTGGGTATCAACGAGGTGCACAACTTCGGCAAGTACGAAGTGACGGGGCCCGACGCCGAGTCCTGGTTGAACAGAATCATGGCCAACCGCATGCCGGTCGAGGGACGCATGCTGCTGTCGCCGATGCTCAGTCCCTCGGGCCGCCTGATCGGCGACTTCACCATCTCGCGCCCGGGACCCGAGCGCTTCCAGCTCATCGCCTCGTACAACGCCCAGGCCTACCATATGCGCTGGTTCGAGCAGCATCTGCCGAAGCACGGCGTCACCATCCGCAACGTCTCGCTGGAACGCCTGGGCTTCCAGATCGCCGGGCCGAACGCGCGGCGTCTGCTGGAGCGGGTCGCGGACGCTGACGTGTCCCGCAAGGCGTTTCCGTTCCTGTCGGTGAAACGCATGCACGTCGGTCCCTGCCCGGCCACCGTCGGACGCGTGACCTTCACCGGCGACCTCGGCTACGAGATCTTCGTGCCGGCGGATTACCAGGTGGCGTTGTTCGAGACCCTGGAGGCTGCCGGGGCGGACCTCGGTCTGCGCCCGTTCGGCATGCGCGCCATGATGTCGCTTCGCCTGGAGAAATCCTTCGGTGCCTGGCTGCGCGAGTACAAGCCGGAGTACACGCCGGCGGAGACCGGCCTGGAACGCTTCGTGGCGTTCGACAAGGCAGACTTCATCGGCCGCGAGGCGGCGCTGGCGGCCCGCGACAATCCGCCATCCCGGCAACTGGCGACGCTCATCGTCGACGTCGACGATGCTGACGTGAGTGGCGACGAGCCCATCTGGCGCGACGACGAGATCGTCGGTTTCGTCACCAGCGGCGGCTACGCGCACTACGTCGAGCGCTCGATCGCCCTGGGCTTCGTCCCGCGGGCGCTGCGCGCCGACGGCGAGCGCTTCGAGGTGGAGATCCTGGGCGACCGCCGGCCGGCGACTGTCACCACGCAGCCCGTTCTGGACCCGGAAGCGAAGCGCATGCGGGGCTGACGGGCCTCGGGGACCCTCGCCCGCCTCTCATCACTGGTCGCGCGGACCCTGACGCGGCCGGGGCCCGCCCAGTGCGCCGATGGTCATTCCCATTGGCCGGCAGGTGGTTTAAACTCGCGCACCCTGATTCGCGGCCGGCAGCACTGACGCAGCCCGGAGCCAGCGCGCCACGCATGATTCGCGGACGCTTTGGATCGGGGACCCGGCACCCCGGAAACCCGTTTACACGCGACCCGGCTCATTCCGGCCGGGCGGCGCCCGCACGCAGCACCTATTTTGTTGCCTACCGCCCGCTCCGGGTAGCCCTTTTGAACACGCCCGACCGAACCGAACATGATCGACAACATACGCAATATCGCCATCATCGCCCACGTGGACCACGGCAAGACCACGCTCGTGGACCAGTTGCTGCGCCAGTCCGGCACCCTGGACGCGCGCGCGCCGGCGACCGACCGCATCATGGATTCCAGCGACCTGGAGCGCGAGCGCGGCATCACCATACTCTCCAAGAATACTTCCATCACCTGGCAGCGCGGCGATGCCACGTATCGCATCAACATCGTGGATACCCCCGGGCACGCAGACTTCGGCGGCGAGGTGGAGCGCATCCTGTCCATGGTGGACTCGGTGCTGCTGCTGGTGGACGCCGTGGACGGCCCCATGCCGCAGACCCGCTTCGTGACCCGCAAGGCCTTCGAGCGCGGACTCAATCCCCTGGTGGTGATCAACAAGGTGGACCGCGACGGCGCGCGCCCCGACTGGGTGCTCAACCGGACCTTCGACCTGTTCGACAACCTGGGTGCCACGGACCAGCAGCTCGACTTTCCGGTGATCTACGCTTCCGCCCTGCAAGGCTACGCGGGACGCGAGCCCGACGTGAAGAGCGGCGACATGACTCCTCTGCTGGAAGCCATCGTCGAGCAGGCGCCGCCGCCGCCCGTGGCCATTGAAGGTCCGTTCCAGATGCAGATCAGCACCCTGGACTACTCCAGCTATGTCGGCGTGATCGGCATCGGCCGTGTCCGCCGCGGCCGCATCCGCCCCAATACCGCGGTGACGGTCGTCGGCCTGGACGGCGGCCAGCGCAGCGGCCGGGTGCTGCAGGTGCTCGGCTTCCACGGCCTGAAACGGATTGAAGTCGACGAAGCCATGGCCGGCGACATCATTGCCGTAACCGGCGTCGAGGGGCTGGGAATCTCCGAAACGCTCTGCGACCCGGCGCAGGCGGAAGCCCTGCCGCCGCTGACCGTGGACGAGCCGACCATCACCATGACTTTCCGCGTCAACAACTCGCCATTCGCCGGCCGCGAGGGCAAGTACCTGACATCGCGCCAGCTTCGCGAGCGACTGATGCGGGAGGCCAGCCACAACGTCGCGCTGCGCGTCGAGGATACCGATGACCCGGAGCGCTTCCGGGTCTCCGGTCGCGGCGAGCTGCACCTGGCCATACTCATCGAAACCATGCGCCGGGAAGGCTATGAGATGGCCGTATCCCGCCCCGAGGCCATCGTGCTGGAGATCGACGGCGAGCGGCGGGAGCCCTGGGAGCAGCTGGTGGTCGACGTCGAGGAGCAGCACCAGGGTGCCGTGATCGAGCGGCTCAGCGAGCGGCGTGGCGACCTCCGCGACCTGCAGCCAGATGGCCGCGGGCGCGTGCGGCTGGATTTCATGATCCCGGCGCGGGGCCTGATCGGCTTTCAGACGGAATTCCGCACCATGACCGCCGGCAGCGGCATCATGCATCATGTCTTTGACCACTACGGCCCCCATCGCCCCGGCGCCATCGGGTCGCGCCCCAGCGGCGTGCTGATCTCCAACGCCACCGGTAAAGCGGTCGCCTACGCCCTGTTCAATCTCCAGGATCGCGGCCGGCTGTTCGTCGCGCCCGGCGAGCCGATCTACGAGGGCCAGATCGTGGGCGAGCACGTGCGCCCCAACGACCTCACGGTCAACCCGCTGAAAGCCAAGCAACTCAGCAACGTGCGCGCCGCCGGCAAGGACGACAACGTGCTGCTTACGCCGCCGACCCGGCTGACTCTCGAGCAGGCGCTCGAGTTCATCGCCGACGAGGAGCTGGTGGAGATCACCCCCGCCGCGATCCGGCTGCGCAAGGAGCACCTCGTCGAGAGCCGCCGCAAGCAGGAAGCCCGCAAGCAGGCCTGAGGGTCGTTGGACAAAGGATTTTTCTCTCGCCAGGCACGCAGAGAACGCAGAGGAATAGAAGGATTAAAAACACTCCGCGATCTCGGCGAACTCTGCGAGAGACATAATTGACTCGCCAACTCAGGAACCATGCGTGTCGCTCCGGGCTGCATCCCGAGTGCTCGGATCTTGTGGGAACGCTTCAAAAAGTATTTTCCTCTCGCCAAGACCGCGGAGCCCGCAGAGGAACAAAAGATTTCATAACACTTTGCGATCCCGGCGAGCTGCGCGAGAGGACTCCGTTACCGCCGTGCCATGGCCTCCGGCAGGTAGGTGGCGATGCCGGGGAAGAAGGACAGCAGCGCCACCCCGACCACCATGATCAGAAACATGGGCAGCGCCGAGCGGGCGATGAAGCCCATGTCATGCCCGGTCATGCCCTGCAGGACGAAAAGGTTGAAGCCGATGGGCGGCGTGATCTGGGCCATCTCCACCACCACCACCAGGAAGATGCCGAACCAGATCATGTCGAAACCGGCCTGGCGGATCAGGGGCTCGATCACCGCCATGGTCAGAACCACCGCGGATATCCCGTCCAGGAAGCAGCCCAGTATGATGTAGAAGATGGTCAGGGCAACGATCAGCATCCATGGCGACAGGTCCAACCCGGCGATCCACTCGGCCAGCCCGCGCGGCAGGCCGGTGAAGCCCATGGACAACGACAGGAAAGCCGAGCCGGCCAGGATGAAGGCGATCATGGCCGACGTACGGGTGGCGCCCAGCAGCGAGGCCGTGAAGGATGTCCGGTTGAGCGAGCCCTGCAGCGCCGACAACAGCAGCGCCCCGATCACGCCCAGCACCGCCGCCTCGGTGGCGGTTGCCACGCCGGTATAGATCGAGCTCATCACGGCGACAATCAACAGGATGACGGGCACCAGAAGCAGCGCCTGCTTCACCGTTCCGATGGCTTCCAGGGATTCCGTTTCCAGGCCGCGGCGGCGGCGAATGACGCCCCAGGTCGCCACGTATCCCATGAACATGAGCGCCAGCAGGATCCCGGGAAGGATGCCGGCGATGAACAGCCTGGCGATGGATTCATTGACCGTGACGCCGTAGATGATCAGGATGATGGACGGCGGTATCAGCAGACCGAGGGTGCCGGCACCGGCCAGCGTGCCGGTGATCATCGATTCCGGGTAGCGGCGCTTGCGCAGCTCCGGAATAGACATCTTCCCCACCGTGGCCACCGTCGCCGCGGAGGAGCCCGAGATCGCCGCGAACACCGCGCAGCCGGCGATGTTGACGTGCAGCAGCCCGCCGGGCAGACGGCGCAGCAGCGGCGCCAGACCACGGAACAGGTCCTCGGACAGGCGGGTGCGGAACAGGATCTCCCCCATCCAGATGAACAACGGCAGGGCCGTGAGAGTCCAGCTCGAGCTCGAGCCCCAGATGGTGGTGGCCATGGCGTCGCCGACCGGGCGGGAGGTGAACATCATCATGCCCAGCGCCGCCACGCCAATCAGGCTGACGGCCACCCAGATACCCGAGCCGAGCAGGATGAGCAGCGCGCCGATGAACAGGAAAGTCAGTGTCAGCTCATCCATCGCCGTCGGCGTTCTTATCATGTTCGCGCCCGGCCGCCGTGGCGACCAGCCGGTGAAGCACGCAGATGGTCAGCACCACGGCGCCCAGCATGGCCCCGGACTGGGGAATCCACAGCAGTGTCGCGTCCGCGCCCTCGCTGTGCTCCTGGAACACCCAGGAGAAGTACACCAGGCGGCACAAGTACCAGGCCAGGAACCCGGCCACGACGGTGGCCACTCCCAGGCACCACAGCTCGGCGATCCAGCGGGCCCGGCCGCGCAGGTGGCTGAGCAGGATCTCGACACGGATATGCTCGTTGTGCTGGAAGGTATAGGCCAGGCCGAAGAAGCTGGAAGCGGCCATGGCGTACCCTGAATACTGCGTGAGGCCGGGAATATAGCCGGAGACGACCCGGGTGACGATGTTGGCGAATACCAGGAGGCCAATGGCGACGAGGAAGAACGCGGCCACGTAGCCGGACCCCGTATAAAGCCGGTTCAGGGCGTTGTCGAGCCGCGTGAGAAAAACGTGCATGGCGTCGCGGCCGGACGGCAAGGGCCGCCCGACCGTTCGGCTCATTCCTGGCTACATATCGCGATAAGCGTCGATCACCTCGCGGCCGGCGTCCCCGGCCCTTTCCAGCCACTCCTCGGTCATGGTTTCACCAATTTCCTCGAAGTCGGCCCGAAGCTCGTCGCCCGGGCCTTCCACGGTCATGCCGTTCTCCGCGAGCTGTTCCTTGTACCATTCCGCCAGCTCCATGGACCGGTCCCAGCCGGCCTGCTCGGCGTCGGCAGCGGCGTCGAGGATGATCTGGCGGGTGTCGTCGTCCAGGTCGTTCCATGTATCCAGGTTGACGATGACCATGTTCTTGGGCAGCCAGGCCTGCACGTCGTACCAGTAATCGACGTGCTCCCATATCTTGCGGTCGTAGCCCGTGGCGCCCGAGGAGATCATGCTGTCCGCCACGCCGGTGGCGAAGGCCTGGGACAGCTCCGCGGCCTCGATCTTGGTGGGCACGGCACCCATGAGCTCCGCCAGGCGGGAGGTAGCCTGGTTGTAGGCGCGGAACTTGACGCCTTCCATGTCGGCGGCGCTGGTCACTTCATTCTTGCTGTACAGTCCCTGGGGCGGCCAGGGCACGGCATACAGCAACTTGACGCCTTTTTCCTTCAGAATATCGCTCATGGCCGGCTTGGACGCCTGGTACAGCTTCCGGGCATCCTCGTAGCTGGTGGCAAGGAACGGCAGGGCGTCGATCTCGAAGATCGGGTGCTCGTTGCCGAGCGCCGAGATCAAGCGCTCCCCGATGGGCGCCTGGCCGGTCCGCACAGCGCGGAAAATTTCGTCGCCCTTGAAAAGCGAGCCGCTGGCGTGGGTTACGATCTCGATCTCGCCGCCGGTGGCCTCCGTGACCGCCTCGGCGAACTCGACCGCGTTCTCGGAGTGGAAGTTGCTCGCCGCGTAGGCCAGCGGCATGTCCCACTTCTCCGCCGCGGCAAGCGGCCCGCTGACGGCGACTGAAACCAGAAAAACGACAGACCAGATCAAGCTATGCTTCTTGAACATGCGTTTCCTCCTGATGGACCTGCGCCCCGGATGGGTTGCGGGTGCTCCGGAGCGGTTGATGGATCGTGCAGACGCTTGTTATTGCGTTGTTTTTTCAGTTTAACGACGCCCACTGACGGTGTCAAAACGACGGAATCCCGTTCATGTCCCGCTTGAACAACGGCCCGTCCAGGCTCGTATCAAGCGAAGTCATCCTCGCTTTGTCCGTCTTCGTCGGCATTGCCGTACCGCCCGTCTCGCGCCTGCTGGGCCCGTATCTGTACGTCTTCGTATTCTTTCTCATGCTGTTCTCCTCGCTGACCATCGACATGCGCAGCGCGCTGCCGGACCGGCACGCATCGACGCGCCTGGTCAAGGTCCTCGGATGGCAGATGGTGCTGCTGCCGGCGGCGATCGGCATCTGGCACCGCTTCGTGCCGGGCGCCGGCGACTGGTCGGAGCTGATGTTCCTGACCGCCTGCTCGGGAACGATTTTCGGGGCCCCGGCATTCGCGCGCGTGATGGGTCTCGACACGCTCTTCACCCTGCGGGGTGTGCTGGCCGGTACCCTTCTGATGCCGGTGGTACTGCCGCTGCTGGCGCCGCTGTTCACGCAGCGCGCCGGGGAGCTCGATTTCCCGGCTTATGCACTGCGGTTCTGTATCTTCATCCTGCTGCCGCTGGCGGCCGCGGGCATCTATCAGCTGCGCCGCACCGGAGACCGCATGGGTGAAATCCGCTTGTTCAATCGAGCGACCATCTTTTTCCTGGCGCTGTTCGGGATCGCGGTCATGGACGGCATCGGCCCGCGCTTCGCGGCGCAGCCCGGACCGATGCTCGGGCTCCTGGGCTTCTCGCTGGCGGTTCACGCCGCTTTCTTCGCGCTGAGCCTGCTGCTGTTCCTGCGCTGGGGGCGCTGCGAGGCGCTGACCGCCGGCCTGCTGTCCGGCTACCGGAACATGGCGGTCATGCTGGCGGTGGGGGGCAGCCTGCTGCCACCGGATTTTGTCACCTACGTGGCCTTGTGGCAGATACCCATGTTCCTCACGCCGCTGGCGGTCAGTGTCCTGGAGAAGCGAAGGCAGGTCCGTGCTGATTGACGGCAGACCGCGGGAGGAGCCAGTCACCGGTCGCGCCCCGTGCCCCCCGGACCGGGCCGCCGGTCGCCACCCGGCACGGTGGGTAACCGGAAGATGTTGCAGCAACGATTGCCGC
>JBEPXV010000025.1:0-12296 GCA_041641695.1 Gammaproteobacteria bacterium
CTCGGGCCGGCGGCCGCTCATGATGTCCGCCACCGCGCGGCTGGTGGCGCAGGCTTCGGTCCAGCCGGCTGCGCCGTGGCCGACGTTCAGGAACAGGTTGGCGACCGGCGTCTCGCCGAGGATCGGCGGCCCGCCCGCGCTGACCGGGCGCAGGCAGGCCCACAGCCGCGGGCGGGTAAAGTCGCCCATGTCAGGAAACAGGTCGCGGGCCACCGAGAAAATGCTGTTGAAGTCACGGTTGGTGTAGGACTTGTCGTAGCCGACGAACTCGGCCTTGCCGCCCAGGCGCATCCGGTCGCCCAGGTTGGCGATGGATATCAGATTGTCCTCTTCAATGACTCCGACCGCGGGTGGGCGATGCTGGCTCTCAATGGGAATGGTCGCGGTGTAGCCCTTGGCGGGCCATATCGGCAGGTCCACGCCGGCGGGCCGGCACAAGCGGGCCGCCTCCGGGCCGAGCGTAACCAGGTACCGGTCTCCCGTGTACCGGCCCTTGTCGGTGTGCACGGCGGACACTGTGCCGGCGTTCGTCTCGAGGGCGGTGATCGAGGTCGAGTACTCGAAACGGACACCGAGATCGGCGCAATGTTCGGCCAGCCGCTGAGTGAACAGGAATGCGTCGCCGGCGGTCTCCTCCGGCGAGAAGAACCCGCCGCCGATCCGGTCCTTGACCGCTGCCAGCGCCGGCTCGATCTCGACACAGCGGTCCGGATCCGAAGCCTCCAGTTTCAGGCCGTGCTCGCGCAGCAGATTCCAGTCTCCGCTGCGCTGCTCGAAGGATTCCGTGGTCCGGAACAGGTAGAGGATGCCCTTGTCGCCGGCGTCGTAGCTGATGCCGGTGTCCGCGCTCAGGGCGCGCAGCTCCGCCAGCCCCTGGTGCATGCAGCGGAATGTGCGCAGGGTGTTGGCGCGGAAGCGCGCATCCGTGCAGTTGCCCAGGAACTTCAGGCCCCAGCGCCACAACTGCGGGTCGAGGCTCGGCCGGAACCGGAACGGCGAGCTCTTTTCGAAGAACGATTTCAGCAGCATCCCGACCGCGCCGGGCGCCGCCCAGGAGTGCGAGTGCCCGGGAGCGAGCAGAGCACCGTTCTGGAAACTGGTTTCCTCGCCGGCACCCTCGTTGCGCTCGAGGACGATGACTTCGTGGCCGGCCCTGGCGAGGTAGTAGGCGGTGGTGACTCCGATCAGGCCGCCGCCGAGCACAATGGTCGTCATTATTCTTCGTCTCCCCGCACGTATTGCCTGCGTGGTCGCCGGATCGGCGCAGCGATGTGCGCTGCGCTGGTTATCGGGATACCGGTTCCGTCGCGGACCGCGCCCCGGTCGCCGAACGGGGCGGGCAGGTGTCGAGCACCGGCGTTCCGGACGCGCTCGTGATCACCGCAGTATAGACGGCCGCGGCACCGCATCAGAGTCGGTCGGGGAATCCGTCCGCCGCGATCACCGGTTCGGCCGCAGGCCGGGAGTGCCGGCGCGCGGGCTCCGCCGCGCACCGGCTGCAATACCGCGTCGCCGGCTCAGTCCCCGACGACGCCGCAGGCGAAACGCGCGCCGCCGCCGCCGAGCGGCGCGGGATCGTCGGAATAGTTGTCGCCGTGCTCGTGGATGATCAGAGCGCGGCCTTTCAGGTTGGATGTGTTGACGCGGGGCGCCATCACCGGGTGCGTGGCTTTGGTGAAGGCATCGGCGGTCAGCGGCGGGAGATCGCCCAGGTGGCCCGCGCCATAGGGGCCTTCATGCTTGCCGGTGTCGAACGGGTCGAAATGACCACCGGCGGAGAGCGCGGCGACCGGCTCGCCGTCCTTCTCGGCGGGCTCGCAGCTCGGGTTTTCGTGGATGTGAAAGCCGTGCAGTCCCGGACGCAGTCCCGTCAGGTCCGGCGTGAAGAGTGCGCCGTATGACGTATCGGTGACGGTGATCGTGCCTATTGAATCCTTGACGCCCTCCGAGTCCACTTCGTGCATCTCAATCGTAAGTTCGTCAGCCACAGCCGCAGCTGACAACGCAAGCCCAAGCAGAACGACCATATGCGCTTTCATATATTTCACCTCGCGACACCAGTTTTTTTCATAGAGTAATTGGAAACGCTTCTGTTGCCCGTGCGTGGATCACGTGAACCACGGGCGCTGTTGTGCGGAAAACAGACGCGTCCCGATTTCTCCGATTGACAGGCCGGGATGGGAAAGCGTCCCGGCATGGTCCTTCAAACGTCATGTGGGCAGTTTACCCGCCCAGCCGGTGGGCGTATATGAACCAGCCGGCGAATCTTCAATCTCCGCGGCCGGGCTGCTGCGCTTTCAGATAGCGTTCCAGGAAGCTGACGATTCGCGAGCCGCTTCCGGCGCCAGCCAGCCCGGCGTTCTCCGCGCGGCGCCGCTGCTCCTGGATCTCCGGATCGTTGAGAATCCTGATTCCTTCCCTGGCCGCCGCGATGCCTTTCTCGTGATCCGGGATCGCCGCGTACACCAGCATCCGCAGGTAGTACCGGTCGTACTGGAACCCGCCCAGCTCGGTGTCGCCGAGCTTCATCCGGCTGGGCATCTTCTCGATCACTTCCAGCGCCTCGTCGTACCGCTCCCCGGCGCGGTGAGCGAGTGTCAGCGCGATGTAGGCGGGGACATAGTCCCGGCGGATGTCTATAGCTTCTCTGAAATCGGCGACGGCTAGGTTCAGCGCGCCTCCTTGCCCGTGGGAGTTGCCCCGCTCGGTCAGCCATTTGGCCTTGGCCATGCTCAGGCGGCCCGGCGAGTCCGGGTACTTCTGCGCCAGTTCCCTGAACCTGTCCTCCTTCAGTTCATCACCGGCGGCGCCGGCCGCCGGGAGCCACGCCAGCAGCAACACGACAGTAGCGAGTGCGGAGCCGACTGCCCCGATGTTGTATCTCTTCAACTCGTGCCTCCCGATACGCTTCCCGACAGTCTACATTTCATGTACCCGGCTCCGCCCGGCAGTTCGGGGCCGTGTGTCGCGGACCCTTTCCCGGGCGATGAAAGGCAATGCTACTGTATGGCGCGGCATGCGAGAACCGTGAAGCGTCCCGATCCGCGGCGGAACATCAGGTCGGATACCCGCAGGGGCTTGCTTTCCAGCAGCCTGCCAGGTTTGGTTTGATCGGCCTTGGTGCTGATACACTGGCCATTCAAGCAAACCGTCAGGAACTTGACCATCACTATCCAGTTTGTAAGGTTTCCGGTCGCCGCGATCGCCGCGGTCTGCATCCTGCTCGCCGCAGCGGCGCCGTCCGGCGCCAATAGCAACGCGGACCTGTCCGACCGGTTGCGGCAGCGCCTGGAGGCGCGGCACGCCGGCGTGCCGCTGACGGTGGACGGGGATGAATTGCGGGCGGTTTCGGCGCTGCAGGATTTTTACGCCGATCGCGTGTACAAGCCAGTGTGGTTTGGAGACGATCGTTTGCTGAGCAGCGCGCGGGGTGTTCCGGAGCTGCTGGCCTCGGTAGTCAGCGACGGTCTGCGTCCGGAAGACTACGGCTACTCGGAACTGAGCCGTGCCGTCGACGCCTACCGGGCGAGCCGCCGTCCGCTGACCCCCGCGGAGTTAGAGCTGAAATTGACGGACTCGGTGCTGGCCTACGCGTCCGACATGCTGCGGGGCCGCGTGCGACCCGAGAATGTTCATTCCGGCTGGGAGTCGGCGCCGCGGGATATGGACCTGGCGCGCTACCTCCAGGATGCCCTGGAGGACGGGCGCCTGCTGGCGGCGCTGAAGCGCCTGGCGCCGCAACATGTCCACTACGACCGGCTGCGCGCGCTGCTCGCCCGGTACCGGCAGGTGGAGCGCGCCGGCGGGTTGGCTGCCGTGCCGGCGGGTGAGACCCTGAAGCCGGGTATGCGTGCCGAACGGGTGGCGGCCCTGCGCCGGCGCCTTATCCAGACCGGCGATCTGTCCGAGCCGGCGCACGGCGCCGGCCCCGACTTGTTCGACGCCCCACTCGAATCGGCCGTCAAACGCTACCAGGCGCGCCATGGCCTCGACCCGGATGGTGTGGTGGGCCCGGTGACCCTGGCGTCGCTGAACGTGCCGTTGGCCCGGCGGATCCGGACCATAGAGCTCAATATGGAGCGCTGGCGCTGGCTGCCGCAGGACCTCGGCGAGCGTTTCATCGCCGTGAACATCGCCGGCTTTCAACTGGGTGTCATCGAGCATGGCGAGGTGACGATGCTCATGCCGGTGGTGGTCGGAAAGCGCTACCACGCCACTCCCGTGTTCAGCGGAACGATGACTTATCTGGTTTTCAGTCCCTACTGGAACGTGCCCCAGAGTATCGCGGTCAACGAGATCCTGCCGAAGCTCCGGGAGGATCCGTCCTATCTCGAACGCGAATCGATGCAGGTTTTCCGCGGCTGGGAGCAGCCGATCACGCCCCTGAACCCGGCCGCCATTGACTGGGACCGGGTCAGTGCGAGGAATTTTCCATACCGCTTCCGTCAGCTGCCCGGCCCGGACAACGCGCTGGGACGCGTGAAGTTCATGTTCCCGAACAAGTACAGCGTCTACCTGCACGATACGCCGGCCCAGGCATTGTTCTCCCGCGCCTCACGGGATTTCAGCCACGGCTGCATTCGCGTCAGCGAACCGATGAAGCTGGCCGAACATCTGCTGCGCGACAAGCCGGGTTGGGATGCGGACCGCATCGCCGCGGCCGCCAACCGGGGCGTGGAGCAGAGTGTTCCCCTGGCGACACCCTGGCCGGTGCACGTGCTCTACTGGACCGCCTGGGTCGGCTCAGAGGGCGAGGTGAACTTTCGCGACGACGTGTACGGCCGGGATGACCAGCTCGCCGAAGCCCTCTACAATTGACGCCCGCAGCCACGCGGCCAATGGGGCGACGACGTGGCATTGATTCAGCCAGCAGTTGCCAGGGCAGCCCCTGATCAAATGCGGGCTGCCCCGGGCCAACGCCCGTGGGGCAGCCCTTAACGCTCGATGAAACACACCTTCGCCCCCATCGCCGCCCTGCTGCTGGCGGTGGCATTGCTGCTGACGGGCAACGGTCTGCTGGGTACCCTGATCCCCGTGCGTGGTCAGCTGGAGGCCTTCTCCACCGCCTCCATCGCGTTGCTCGGGTCGACCTACTTTCTCGGCTTCGCCGCCGGCTGTATCTCCGCGGCGTATCTGGTGCGCCGGGTGGGGCATATCCGCACCTTCACCGCCATGGCCTCGGTGGTGGCCGCCATCTCCCTGGCCCACGGCCTGATCGCGTCGCCGTTGCCCTGGTGGGCGATGCGCGCGGTCACCGGCTTCTGTTTCGCGGTTCTGTACATCGTCATAGAGAGCTGGCTCAACGAGCGCGCCACGAACGAGACCCGGGGCACGATCCTGTCGGCGTACCTCGTCATCAATCTTACCGTGATCACGGTGGGTCAAATGATGGTAACGCTTGCCGATCCAGCCGATCTCACCCTGTTCGCGGTGGCCTCGATGCTGGTATCGGTGGCCGTGGTGCCCGTCGCCCTCAGCGCCGCCGCGGCGCCCCAGCCGATCCAGTCCGTACGCGTGCGCATACCGAAGCTGCTGCGGACCGCTCCGGTCGCCTTCGCGGCGTGTCTCGGCGTGGGCCTGTCAAACGGCGCCTTCTGGTCCCTGGCACCCGTGTTTGTTCAGGGGTCGGGCTTCGGTGTTGCCGCCGTGGCGCTGTTCATGAGTGCCACGGTGCTCGGCGGCGCGGTCGCCCAGTGGCCGATCGGTTTTCTGTCCGATCATATGGATCGCGGCCGCCTGATCCTGGGCATGGCCGTGGCCGCGGCGTTGCTGGGCGCCGTCGTAATCCTGTCAAGCAGCTGGTCTCTGGCCTGGGTGCTCGCGGCCGCCGCCGCATGGGGTGCGCTCGCCTTCCCGCTTTACGCGGTGGCGGTGGCCCAGGCCAATGATTATGCGCCGCCGTCGGAATTCGTGGAGACCTCCAGCGGCATG
This sequence comes from Gammaproteobacteria bacterium, assembly GCA_041641695.1. Classification (GTDB taxonomy): domain Bacteria; phylum Pseudomonadota; class Gammaproteobacteria; order Arenicellales; family JAANXG01; genus JAANXG01. The sequence continues at coordinate 5,932 of JBEPXV010000025.1, forward strand.
CTGCTCACCTATGCCGCCGGCGCCATCCTGGGGCCGATGATGGCGACGGCCTTCATGCACGCCTTCACGGCGACCGGGTTGTATGCCTTCACGGCTTCCGTTCACGCGCTGCTGGTGGCGTTTGCTTTCTGGCGACTCAGGCGTCAGCGGCCGCCGATCGAGGAAGAGCACGTTCCGTTCAGCGAAGCGCTGCAGGCTTCCCAGACCGTGTCGGCGACTTTCGACGCGGAAATCCAGGAGGCGCATGTGCATGCGGAAGCCGATACACGGGAGCCGGATGCGTCCCCTGTCAACGGTGATTGACTGCGTACCGAGCGGGGGCTGGCGGATCCGGTTTGCGGTCCGCTTTCGACGCGGCGCTGTTCACGTTGCATTGTTGTTGTGTACGTCACACTGATCGACATTCTTCTGATCACGAGCATTGTCCAGTCACTGGCGCTGGCGGCGTTTCTGCTGCTGCCGGGGAATGTCCGCATCATCAGCAATCAGCTTCTGGCGGCCACGCTGGTCAGCTTCGCCGCCGGCCTGGCTGAGTTCCTTCTATATGGTACCGGGCTCGCCCTGGAGTATCCGGCGCTGGCCTACGTCGGAACGCTGGTCGGTCTGCTGCAGGCCGGGACCCTGTACCTCTACGCCAGGTCGCTCATGTTCCGTGATTTCCGGCTGCGTGGGTCGCATGCCGTCCACACGCTGTTGTTCTGGATCGTCACGGCGATCTTTGTCGTCGAGTATTACCTGCAGCCGACGGAGACCAAGCTTCAGATCCTGTTGCGCCGGGACCACCCGGGGGTCCTGACTTCCCCGCTACTGGCGGTTGTCATCCACGGCGTGGTTCTCGGCTACCTGTACGCGGCGATCCGCGCCATCGATCGCTACGGCGAGGGCATACGCTGGATCTTTTCAAACGTGGACAACAAGCAGTTGTCCTGGCTGAGAGCGCTTCTGTTGGGATACTCGCTGGTCTGGCTCGTCAACATGCTTTACTGTTTCGCCGCCCATATCTTCAAGCACTTTGCGGAAGCCAGGGGGATAGTGGGATTCGCGGCGGTTACCGGGTTCCTGTTTATCAATTACCTCCTGGTGCATGCGCTGCGCCAGCCCGTGGTCTTTGCGGGGCTCAGCGCCGAGGAAGCGGCGTTGGTCGAGGAAGTGGAAACCCGTTCACGGGAATCGACGTACGACCCCGCCCTCAAGGAGCGACTCGAGGGCCACATGCGCGAGCGAAAGCCGTACCTGGAATCCAACCTGACGGTGGCGCAGCTCGCCCGGCAGCTCAATGCGAGTCCCCGCGAGCTTTCACAGGTGATCAACCAGGGGTTCAACCAGAACTTCTTCGAGTACATCAGCGGCCACCGCGTGGAGGAGGCCAAGACGCGCTTGTCCGACCCGGCGAGCACGTCTTCCATCCTGGACGTCATGTACGACGCCGGATTCAACTCGAAATCCGTTTTCAACACCGCCTTCAAAAAAGCGACGGGCATGACACCGAGTCAGTACCGCGACGCGCAGCGCTAGAAGCCCGGTCCTGTTCGACCGTCTGTGCCCTTGTCGCGGCGGCATTTCGGGTTCCCGCGTACGCAGGACCGAATCCCCAAATCATTGAGTTAGAACGTTATTTTTGCCTTCCGCCGGCGGGTTCGAGTACGCGTTCTCGAACGACGTCCCGGCCGTCCCGGCACAGAATGCCTCCACAGCGAAAGCCTGGACCGGCGCTCGAGCAGCGCGGCTCCTCGTTTTCCTGGATTCGAAATCAATCTCAACTCACGCTGGAGGATCGACATGAGACTTTCCACCCTTCGCGAAACCGCGGTCGCCGTCGGCGTCGCCGCGGCTCTTAATCTGGCAGTGGTCGCCACTGCCTCGGCACACTGCGATTCAATGGACGGGCCGGTTATCGGCGAAGCTCAGGAGGCGCTCCGGGACGGTAATGTCACCCCGTTGCTGAAGTGGGTCCCGGCGGACGATGAATCCGCCATCAAGCGCGCCTTCGGCGAGGCTCGCAAGGTGCGCGACCTGGGCCCGGATGCGCGGCGCATCGCCGACCGGCATTTCTTCGAAACCCTGGTCAAGGTTCACCGCGCCTCGGAGGGCGCGCCGTTCACCGGTATCAAGCCCGCCGGCGGTATCGAGCCATCGGTGATGGCGGCGGACGCCGCCCTTGAGAACGGCGATATCGATACGCTGGTCGCGGACAGCACCGCGGCAATCGAGACCGGGATCCGTGACCGCTACGAGGCGGCCAGAACGGCAAGGGCGATAGCCGACGAGAGCATCGGGCACGGCCGGGAGTTCGTGGCGAGCTACGTGCAGTACGTGCATTTCGTGGAGAACATCCACGCAGCGTCTATGGCCGGTGAAACCCACGCCCACGACGATCGCTCTGCCGCATCCGCTGATCAAGACCATTAACCCCGGAACCAGGTCAGGGCGGCGGTAGCAGTCGCCGCACGCAAAAGGGGACAGGATAAAAATAGATCTGTCCCCACTGCTGTCCCACAATCGCTGCCTTCGGTGCGCAGAAATAGTCGTATTCCCAAGGGATTGCGATCAAGGTCATGGTTCGGGACATGAGATACGTGAAAAGAACGTCCCTTCTCCCTCCGGGAGAAGGGCAGGATGAGGGGCAATTGAATCAAGGGATTACCACGGTTCGACCCCCTCACCCCAACCCTCTCCCGGAGGGAGAGGGAGTTTGTGGGACAGCAGTGGATCTGTCCCCTTTTCTCCGCCGCCCCGGCACCCGCCCGGAGTCTACCGTGACTCGAAGAGGCAGGATGATGGCCGCGGCCGCCAGCATGAGCACTGCCAGGGCCAGCAATGGAACCAGGCTGGCGGCGCCGATGGCTTCCTTGCCCCGCGTCCCTGGCCTGCTGGCTTCGCGGCGGTGCCGTCATGTCTCCCACATTCGGGATGTGGGCCAGCAGCCTGTCAGGCGCCGGCGGCTCACTGTTCCGGTTTGAGCTCGATCCGGTTCTCCACGCGCTTGACACCGGCCACCCGCGTGGCGATACGTTCGGCCTGTTCGGCCTCGGCCTCGGTATCCACGAAACCACTCAGCTGCACAACACCCCTGTGCGTGTCGACTTTCACATCGAGGGCGTCCACCTGATCGGCCTGAATCAGGGCCGTCTTCACCTTGGTGGTCACGACGGCGTCGTCGACATGCTCACCGGTGCTCTTCTGCGACGCCGTGCCGGCACAGCCGGCAAGAAGCATGGCACAAAGCCCTGCAACGACAGCGAGTTTTCTGTAAGTAATCAGCATGACAGTTTTCCTCCGGTTGACTCAGTGTGTGGATGCTCCCGAACGGCTCCTATCCGGCTGGTCCGGTCCGTCACGTCTCATCCGTACGGCAATGGTGCCCGGGCCCGGAGAACCGGCAAGCGCGGCCGTCCGGCTGTAAACGAACATTGCAATTCACAACAATGCAATCAACGTGCCAACAGAACGCGACCGGGAAGCGGGGCGGCGGTGTGCCGCCCGCAGGGAGCATTCAAAAAGGTCGCCCTGGCCCCCGGCGTGAAGGAACCCACGCAGCTGCGCGGGATATGAGCCCGAACTCTCGGCAATGCGGGAAGGGCGCGACATCGAGTGGGCGCCATGTCTCCGGCGATGCCGCTGTCGGCATTCAGCGACGATAGCCGCGCGGGCGGAATCCGGCGGGTTACACTTGGACCTGCGGGCATTTCCATGTACACCCACGGCTCGCTGCAGGATACAACTGTCAGAATTCTGCGACATCACCAACGCCTGTATATCGGCGCAACCGGCGGCACCGGAACGGACCAGGGTATTGTCTCCGCCCGTCGGCACTGTCTGACAGTTCCTGTGCTCGTTACAGCTCCCGGCTCATGAAGACACTGTTCGGGTCCTCCCTGTAGTCGGCGAACGGGGCGCAGTACTGGAAACCAAATCGGGCGTACAGTCTTCGCGCCGGCTCGAAGAACGGCATTGAGCCCGTTTCCAGGCTGAGTCGGCGGATACCCCGGCTGCGGGCTTCGTCCATCATGTGCCGCAGCAGCTTCGAGGCGATGCCTCGCTGCTGGTGCGCGGGCGACGTGCGCATGGATTTGATTTCAGCATGCCCGGGGTCCAGTTCCTTGAGCGCCCCGCAACCGACCAGGGTCGACCGGTCCCAGACCGTCCAGAAAGTGACTTCCGGCGCACGCAGCCCGTCGAGATCCAGTGCGTGTGCGCTTTCAGGAGGCGAGACGGATCGCATCTCGTCAATGTGCGCCTCGAGGAAGCCGGCAATCTCGATCCCGGACAGGTCGTCAGTCACGATGGAGATCGCGCTCAGATGTACAACCACAGCGCGGTGAACAGGAATCCCGGGATAATGAAGAAGAACACGGCATATCTCCAGCGCAGGCCCCGGATGAAATCCACGATTCTCTCCTGGTGGGACTCGTCGATCTCGGGCAGCCAGAGATCGGACGATGTGAGCAGCATGCGCGACCGGAACCCGCGTGAAAAGGATTCAACGATCTGCCACTCCGCTTTCATCCTGAGCGCCCAGCGCGCAAACAGGGCGCCGAATACCACCCAGGCAGCGAATATGAGATAGATCAGTGTCATGCCTTGTTCTAAATTCTCAGTGACAGCCGAACGGCGCCGGGGCCGCTCATGCAACGAATCCCGCCCGGCAAAGCTCGTTGCTGCGGATTCCCGGCTGCCGGTACCTCGAGACAAGTATAGACGCTGTCCCGACATGGTGGCTTTCGCGCACCCTTCACGGTGAGCCGCCCGTGTCGATGAGCCCCGCCGCCGGCCGGCGTTTCAGTCGCTGTCCGTTGTCCGCCGGGAGACGGGCCTGGCCACGTACTTCGATAATTGATCCGGCCCGCTCCAGTCGACCGGATAGCCGGGACCCATCACTCCCCAAGATCCACGGACAGCCCGGGCAGCGGGATCCCCTGGAGCTCCGTAGTCCAGTGTTCACCGGGCTTTACGGGATAGGCGGCCGTCAGGGTGCCGGTGGTGACCATCTCACCGGCCTCCAGGGGCGGGGAAGCCGGCTGCCCGGCGAGCTCCGCGATCAGGTGCGCGATGGCGGCCAGCGGACCGCCGAGCACATTGGAACCTTTTCCGGTCTCCAGCGCCTCACCGTCGCGCGACAGGGTTACCGAAAAGGACTCCAGGGCCTTGATCGGGTCCGTGCCCAGCCTGTCGACGGGCACGGGCTCGCCCAGCAGCAGCGCTCCGTGGAGCGTGGAATCGGCCACTGCATCGGCGGCCTGGAATCGCCAGCCCGGATAATGGCACTGCACGATCTCGTACGCGTGCGCCACCCAGTCCACGCATCCCAGTAGTGCGGACAGATCGCTGTCCACGGGCGGCGCGGCGGAGAAGTGAACCACGATCTCGGGCTCGATCTTCGGCTCCGCGAAGCGGCCGATCGCGAGCTGGGCGCGGCCGCCGGGCACCCGGACCACGGTGCCGTCGTAGAGGTAACCCCAGACGGGCGCGTGCACGCCGTACTGGGGCCAGATGCGCGAGTTGGTGAAGCCGATCTTCCTGCCCGCCGGCACGGCGCCCTCGCTGCACCGCATCTCGTGAATGCGGCGCGCGACGTCATAGGCTCGATCGACATTGAAGTCACTCGCCCCGAAGGTGATCGGGTCGATTCGCCCGGTCTCGTCCTGTACCGCCTTGATGCGACGGGCAATGACGTCGAGATCCATTTCTGCAGACATGGTGTGCACCAGTGATGATCGTTCCGACATCGTAAACTATTTTGCCGGCGGGTTGTCCCGCCGGTCCCGTTTGTTCCGTCCGTCAAAGCTCGGCGCCTCCTTGGGCACATCTGCCCGCCTTGCCCGGAGTCTCCCACGCTGCAATCGCCGTTCAGCAATGCCTTGCCTTGAGCTCGATCGTAGCCGGCGGGTGGAAAGACCCGGTGTTTATGTTTTAATTCAATTGATCACGGCACCGAAGCGCCGGGTTCGCAAGGCGGGCGCGTCGTCGCGCAACGGGCCGGGAGATCGGGCCATCACGAGTCTGGGAGCAGCGGTGCAGTCACCGAACATACTGGTAATTCCCGCGTATGTGCTGATCGTCGATGACGACAGCACGCGCCTGAACGTGCTGCGCGACCGCCTTCGGGACGCGTTTCGCGAGCACGACGAGGTGCTCGCCCTGGGTTCCGTGGAATGGCTGGATAAAAGCCAGGAGCTGATCCAACACAACCCGGTCCAGGTGGTGCTGGTGGGGCGCTGGACGGGGTGGGAGCACTCCGAGATCCGTCAGGCCCTCGCCGAATCCTATCCCGATGTGCCCTTCTATTTCATCGACGGGAACGAGTCATCGGAGCAGGACGGCGCGCCCGGGAGGGGAATGTTCGACACCAATCCGATTAATTCCCG
>JBEPXV010000026.1:0-12040 GCA_041641695.1 Gammaproteobacteria bacterium
GGCGCGATCCGCCGCAGCGCCCCCGCCGCGGCGCGCCGCCGGTACTCGGCGTCCGCGTCGAGCAGCGCCGCCACATCCGGGCGCTCGTGCCCGGACGCCCGCTGGTGATGCTCGTCCCAGTGCCGCTGGCGCGCCCGGCGGCGCGACGAGCGGCTGAGGATGCCCGCCAGGGCATCGCGGACACCGGCGACCCGCCTCGGGCCGAAGCCGGGCACCGTCTCCAGACGGCCATCGTGGGCCGCCAGCTCGAGCTCTTCCAGGCTCTCGATCCCGAGCTGCTCATGGATGTTGTGGGCGAGCTCTTCACCGATGCCCGACACCGTGCAGAACAGGTCTTCGGGCGAAACCTGGCCCTCGAGTCGCTCCAGCAGCGCGATGCGACCGGTCGCCACCAGCTCCCGGATGGCGCCCCCGATGCTCCGGCCGATGCCCGGCAGGCGCACCAGGGCCTCGATGCCCTCCTCCGCCGCGATGCGGGCGATGGAATCGGGATGCCGGCGGACGGTGTCCGCGGCTTGCCGGTAAGCGCGCACGCGGTAACGATCCGCGTCCTGCTCGGCGAGAAGCAGCGCGATGCGTTCCAGGGGATCGGCGATCTCCTCGTTGTGGGGCAGGTTCACGGCGGCATTCACGTCGTGTCACTATAAATCATCAGGCGGTTGAATGCTTCAGCCGATGTCCGTCGGCGATATCACCACCGGGTCGCGCCGCAGACGAAGATCCTGCTCGTCGCTCAGGCCGATCAGTGCCGCCATGACTTGGACTTTCACATCGATCCCCGCATTGAGCGGACCCAATCGCCCGCTGGCGGCAATACCCCGGAATACGGGGCTGCTTGGATCCTGGAAGATCATCGCGGCCTTCACTTCATTGCATGCCAGAACCGTCTCCAGCAGCGGGAACATCAGCGACTCCTGTCCGGGCCGCGTGAACAGGTTGCCGAGCTTCACGAAACGGCAATGCCGGGCATCGAACAGGCGCCGCAGCATCGGCGTCCGGGAGATGACATGCACCAGCAGCGCGCCGCTGACGCCGGGCAGGCGACACACGCGCCAGTCGCACTGCTCGACCTGGACGCCGGCCGCGATGCCGTCTTCGTGCTCCAGCACCCAGTAGCCGCCGGGGTCCAGCGACTGGTCGAAGTCCAGCATCACGTGGTCCCGGTACAGGTGCATGAGACGCCCGGTCATCGCCTGCCTCTCCGCCGGATCCAGCATCCGGCAGCGGGCATCCCGACGGGGGCGCACGCGGCTGAAGATCACGACATTGAAGCCGGCGACCGCCTGGTAGCCGGCGCGGGTCGCCGCGGCCAGCGATCGCGCGTTGTCCGCCTCGATGTATCCGTAGATCAGCCCCGCGCCGCCCAGCTTCGGCGTGCAGTGGCGCCGCGCCTCGCGGACCAGGAGGGACCCGTACCCGCGACCGCCGTATTCGGGCGCCATCGCCAGGAACGTGCGGTACCACGCCGGCAGCTCGGCATCACCAACCGTGACGCGCTTGCCGCGCAGCACGTATATACCGATCACCTGTCCATTCAATTCCAGGGTGAGAAATTCCGACCCGGCGAGCATCCGGAGCTTGGTCTCCACGTCGCGCATGCGGTAGCGGGTCCCCCCGCTGCCCCAGACCGTCGCCGCCGCCAGCTCGACCATGGGCCGGGGCGCGGCGTCGTGGCGGCGGATCGCCAGCCCCTGCCGACGGTCCTCGAAGATCAGCGCCGGCACGCGGCCGCCCCGCGGCCGTCGCCGCGCTCATACGAATGATCCCTACAGTCTGTAGAATGCCCGGTAATCCACATGGGCGGGAACTATCGCGGAACTCCTCCGCAACTGGCAAGGGACGCCCGGCGCCGTTGTCGTAGGCGGGGTTTCGCCGGGGTTCAACAGGTCGAGCTCATCCCGCGCCACCAAGCATCCCGGTTGTGCCAACATGCGAGACATCCGCCTCAAACACGCCGCCGCGGCCGCCGCGCTATTCACCGCGGCGCTGTGGCTCATCCACGCACTGGGGGCGGCCCTGGGCATGCCTGCCGGCCTGCTCGGCGTGCGGCCGGGATACGCGGCCGGCCTGCACGGCATTCTCACCGCGCCGCTGGTGCACGGCTCCGTCCGCCACCTGCTTGCCAACACCCCGCCGCTGCTGGTGCTGGGCACGGCGATGCTGTACGGCTTTCCCCGCGCTTCGCGGATCGCGCTGCCCGTTATCTGGCTGGGTTCGGGCCTGGGCGTCTGGCTGTTCGCCCGCGACGCCACTCACCTGGGGGCCAGCGGGCTCACCTACGGCATGATGTTCTTCGTCTTCGTAATCGGCGTGCTGCGCCGGGACCGCCCCTCGATGGGCCTGGCAATGATCGTGTTCTTTCTGTACGGCAGCATGGTCTGGGGCGTGCTGCCGCTGGAGGCCGGCATTTCGTTCGAGTCTCACCTGTTCGGCGCGCTGGCCGGCATTGCCGCGGCCTTCCTCCTGCGCCGCCGTGATCCCCTGGCGGAGCGGCGGTTGTATGACTGGGAAAAGGAGCCGTCCGAGGAACAGGACGACGCCGTCATCGGCGACCTGTGGCGCGACGCGGAGGAGCCGGAGGTGCCGGCCCCGCGTCATCGCGAGGACCAATGAGCCCGCCCCCCCTCCCGGGAATACAGGTTCGCCGCCGGGCGGCGGCGCCGGTGGTCGGTACACCGCCGACAGGGATGTGTGGCAAGATACATCGACAAAATGGTCTTCGGACCAATAACACTGACATGAGCCCACAGGTAACAGCCATGCAGCGCAAGAGCCCCGGCGCGCCGGTATGAGGGACGGGCCCGCGCCATCACAAATCGCGGCGGCGCTCACCGCCAGCGATCCGCATGACATCGACCGGGACGAAACCCGGGACTGGATCGACAGCCTGAATGACGTCATCGAGCGCGACGGCATGCAGCGCGCCGAGTTTCTCGTCGACCGGCTGATCGAGGCGGGACGCGCCGCGGGCGGCCGGTTTCACACCCTCCACACCACGCCGTACCGCAACAGCATCCCCGTAGAGGATCAGCCCCCCTACCCGGGCGACCTCGACCTGGAGCTGCATATCACCGCGATCCATCGCTGGAACGCGCTGGCGATGGTGATGCGCGCCAACCAGGAGCATCCCGAGCTGGGCGGTCACATCGCCACCTATGCATCGATCGCCGACCTGTTCGAAGTCGGGTTTCACCACTTCTTCCGGGCGCCCTCGGCGAATCACCCGGGGGACCTGGTTTACTTCCAGCCCCACGCGGCCCCTGGGGTGTATGCCCGCGCGTACCTGGAAGGCCGGATGAGCGAGGCACAGCTCGGTGGTTTTCGCCGCGAAGTGTCCGGCGGCATCGGCAACGGCCTGTCGTCCTACCCGCACCCGACCCTGATGCCGGGCTTCTGGCAGTTCCCCACGGGCTCCATGGGGCTGGGGCTTCTCACCGGCATCTACCAGGCGCGCTTCCAGCACTACCTGCAGCAGCGCGCCGTCCTGCCCGTCGCCGACCGCAAGGTCTGGGTGTTCGTCGGCGACGGCGAGATGGACGAGCCCGAGTCCCTGGCGGGCATCTCGCTGGCGGCCCGCGAGCAGCTCGACAACCTGATCCTGGTGGTCAACTGCAACCTGCAGCGCCTCGACGGCCCGGTGCGCGGCAACGGCAACATCATCCAGGAGCTGGAGACGCTGTTCGCGGGCGCCGGCTGGAACGTGATCAAGGTGCTGTGGGGCAGCAACTGGGACGTGCTGTTCGCGCGCGACAAGGAGGGCTGGATACTGAAGCGCATGGCCGAGGCCGTGGACGGCGAGTTCCAGAAGCTCGGCGCCACCGACGGTCTCTACAACCGCGAGCATTTCTTCTCGCGCTACCCCGAGCTCGCCGCCCTGGTCGGGAACATGTCCGACAAGGACATCGACGCGCTCAAGCGCGGCGGCCACGATCCGGCAAAGATCCACGCCGCCTACGCGGCGGCCACCGCCCATCGCGGCCAGCCGACGGTGATCCTCGCCCAGACCTGGAAAGGCTACGGCATGGGGAAATCGGGCCAGGGCACCAACGCCGCGCACCAGGCGAAGAAGCTGACCCGGGCCGACATGGAGCACTTCCGTGAGCAGTTCGGCCTGCCCCTGAGCGACGAGGCGCTGGACAAGGTGAGTCTCTACCATCCGGGCGACGACAGCCGGGAAGTGCGCTACCTGAAAGAGCGCCGCGAGGCGCTTGGCGGCTGGCTGCCCGGGCGCCGCCGGCGCAGCGCGCCGGTCGGCCTCGATTCACCGGATCTTTACGCCACCTTTCACGCCGACTCGGGCGAGCGCGCCTTCTCCACCACCATGGCATTCGTGCGGCTGCTCACCAAGCTCATGCGCGACAAAACCCTCGGTCCGCGCGTCGTACCCATCGTCGCGGACGAGGCGCGCACCTTCGGCATGCAGGACATGTTCCGCCAGTTCGGCATCTACTCGCCCTGGGGCCAGCGCTACGAGCCGCAGGACGCGGACCAGCTCGCGTTCTACCGCGAGGACCGGCGCGGCCAGATCCTGGAGGAAGGCATCACCGAGGCCGGCTCCCTGAGCTCGTGGATCGCCGCCGGCACCGCCTGGTCACACAGCGACATGCCCATGCTGCCCTGCTACATCTTCTACTCGATGTTCGGCTTCCAGCGGGTCGGTGACCTCATCTGGTGCGCGGCCGATTCCCAGGCGCGCGGCTTCCTGGTGGGCGCCACCGCCGGGCGCACCACCCTGTCCGGCGAGGGCCTGCAGCACCAGGACGGGCAGAGCCACGTATACGCCGCCACCGTCCCCACCTGCCGCGCCTATGACCCGGCCTTCGCGTGTGAAGTCGCGGTCATCGTCGAGGACGGCGTGCGCCGGATGATGACCGACGGGGAGAACTGCTTCTACTACCTGACCGTCTACAACGAGAACTATCCCCACCCGGCCCTGCCGGCCGGCGCGGAGGACGGCATCCGGCGCGGCATGCACCGGCTGCCGCGCCCGGACCCGGGCGGCGACCGGCCGCGCGTGCAGCTCATGGGCAGCGGCAGCATCCTGATGGAGGTGCTGGCCGCCGCCGACCTCCTGGAAAGCGAATACGATGTGGCCGCGGACGTATGGAGCGTCACCAGCTTCGGCGAGCTGCGCCGGGACGGCATCGCCTGCGATCGCCGGCGGCTGCTGCACCCGGATCAGCCGCCGCCGGTGCCCTACGTCGCCCGGCAGCTCGGGGACCACAAGGGGCCCGTGATCGCCGCCAGCGACTACATCCGCGGCTATCCCGACCTGATCCGCAGCTGGGTCCCGCGCCGTTACACGGTGCTGGGCACCGACGGCTTCGGGCGCTCCGACACCCGCGCCGCGCTGCGCGACTTCTTCGAGGTGGACCGGCGCTACGTCGTCCTGGCGGCGCTTGCCGCCCTGGTCGACGAAGGCGAGATCCCGCCCGGGACGCTGGCGCGGGCCGGCCGCCGCCTGGAGATCGATCCCGACAAGCCCGGGCCGCTGGATTCCTGACCCCTCGCCGCGCCCATGAAAACCCTCGTCGTCGACGACCACGCGCTGATCCGGGAGGCGCTGCGCGGCGTCCTGAAGGAGCTGAGGGAAGAAGCCGTGGTCATCGAGGCGCCGGATTCGCGCCGGGCGATGCAGCACATCGAGGACAACCCGGATATCGAGCTGATCCTGCTCGACCTGTACCTGCCGGACCGCGGCGGCTTCGAGGTGCTCGCCGAGCTGCGTGAGCGCCACCCGGCGATCTCCGTGGTGGTGCTGTCGGTGAGCGCCGACCGCGACGACATCACCCGGGCGCTCGATCTCGGCGCGCTCGGATTCATCCCCAAGTCGGCCGGGCGCGAGGTCATGCTGAACGCCTTCAGGCTGATCCTGTCCGGCGGGGTCTACGTGCCGCCCGAGATTTTCGGCAGGTCACAACCCGCGCCGGCCGCGCAGCCAAGGCCGGAACAGCCGCCCTCGGCCGCCGAGCTCGGGCTCACCAACCGGCAGATGGAGGTGCTGATGCTGATGATGCAGGGCAAGAGCAACAAGGCGATCTGCCGCGTGCTGAACCTCGCCGAGCCAACGGTCAAGAATCACGTTACCGCCATCCTCAGGGCCTTCCGGGTCAGCAATCGCACCGAGGCGGTCATCGCGGCCGGCGCGCGCGGCCTCGGCCTGGACGGGGGCAGCAAATAGGAGACGGAGCCATGAACCAGTGCCGTGAGCCAGGAAGGGCGACTTCGGGTTCTTTTCCGCCAAGCGAGAATCGGGGAGCGGCTGAAAAAGAACCCGGAGCCGCCCGCCCCCCGGTTCGGCTATCCCCTAATCCCCTTTTTGGCTGAAGCACAAGCCGACCAGCGTCACGCCTTCTCGCCGACGTCGCCTTCCAGGATGAACAGGTTCGGACCGCCGCGGGGCACAATGACCAGCGAGCCGACGCCGCGCTTGTTCTCGAACTGCCCCGTGCCGCTGACCAACTCCCAGACACCCTTGTCAAACAGAGTGGGGCCCTCCTCGCCCTTGGTGAACACGGCCTTCACCGTCCAGTTCAGCACCGCCACGTCACCGTCATCGGTGGTGATCTGCAAGTAGCCGCGCGGATCACCCGATATGGGAGGATTGACGTCATGCCAGCCGAACTCCGTGACCGACGCGCCGGCGAACACGCCGGTGCCCTCGGCCTCGCCCTCGCGCCGCACGGCAAGCACGAAGTGATTGGAGCCGTCCGCGATCTCGAACTTCATCTGCTCCTGCGGGGTGAGCAGGACTTCGACGGACACTGGATCGGCAGCGGCATGGCCGCCGATGAGAGTAGCTGACGCCGCGGCGGCAAGAACGAATCGTGGTTTCATAGCGTGCTCCTGGTTTGGATTGCATTCGTCGTGAACAGCGTTCACGACGACGAGCCTATGCCCGCCGCCCGGTCGAATGAATCCCTCAGACGTCGCGCTCCTTAAGTACCGGGACCGGACCGGCGCGCCCGGCCGCGCGGCGGCCGCAGGCAGGCGAACAGACATTGGTCCTGGTACTGAAGGATGATGGACGCGAACAACGGGCTCACGACCGCCCGCCGGTACCTTTCAGCCCGCCCGGCCAGGCCCGGGCAGCCCGGTCATCGGGCCGCCGACACGCCCGGTCCCCGCGCGTGAGCCGGCTTCAGCAGCTGGTTGAGCATCGCCCGCAGCTGCATCGGGGCCACCGGCTTGTGCAGCAGGTGAATGCCATGGGCGCGCGCATCGCGCAGACGTTCGGGCGCGGTGTCACCGCTGATGAGAAATGCCGGAATGTCCGCACCCAGCTCGTCCCGCAGCCGCTCGACCGCCTGGATGCCGGTAGCGCCGTGCGCCAGCCGGTAGTCGGCAATGATGAGATCCGGTGGCTGGCGTTGCTCGTCAATGCCGAAAAGCGCCGTTTCCGCGGAATCCGCGGCCACCAGCCGGCAGCCCCAGCTGCGCAGGATGCCGCCCATGCCCTCGAGCACCAGCGGATCGTCGTCGATGACCACCACCAGCTTGCCGCGCGCCGGATCGACGATCCCCGGCGTTGCCGGCGCCTCGCCCGCGGCGTCCCGCCGGGTCGCCGGCGGCAACCACACGGAGAAGCGCGAGCCGCGCCCCGGCCGGGAGTCCAGCTCGATCTCGTGGTCCAGCAGGCGCCCCAGCCGCTCGACAATGGCCAGCCCCAGACCGAACCCGGCGCCCTGCTCCGGCCCATCTGCGTCCAGCTGGTAGTACTCGCCGAACACGTTCTGCTGCTGGTCCCGGGGAATACCCGGCCCGCTGTCGCACACATCAATGCGCAGTCGCCCGCCGCGGCGCCGGCATCCCACCACGATGCCGCCCCGTGCCGTGCGGCGCACGGCGTTGGACACCAGGTTCGTCAGGATTCTGTCCAGCAGGGTCAGGTCGCTCCGCACCCACGCACTGCACGCCACCACCGACAACCGCAGCCCATTGTCCCGGGCGGCATCGGCGAAGGTGGACTCGATGCGCCTGAACACCCGCTCGATCGGGAAATCAGAAACATGCGGCTCGACGATGCCGGCCTCGAGCCTGGACATGTCCAGCAGCACCTCGAACAGCTCGTTCATCGAGCCCACGGCAACATCGATGCGTTCGACCAGCCGGCTTCGCTCGCCCGTATCCGACTCTGTGTGCAGCTGCGCGACGAACAGGTTCAACGCATGCAGGGGCTGGCGCAGGTCGTGGCTCGCCGAAGCCAGGAAGTGCGACTTGTACCGGTTGGCGACCTCGAGCTGGCGGCTCTTCTCGCTGAGCTCCCGGGTCCGCTCCCGGACCTGTTGCTCCAGGCGCGTCGCGGTCTGCCGGCGCGCTTCGAGCAGCTGTTCCAGCTCGATCGCGTTGCGCCGGAATGTCTCCACCGCCCGGGCCATCGCTGCGATCTCGTCAGTGCCCCGCACCGCGACCGGCGCGCGGAGCCGCCCACCCGCGATGGCCAGCATGCCGTCGCTGAGGGCCGTCAGCCGGCGGACGATATTGCCACCGACGTAGCGCCACACGATCAGAACGGAAGTGAGCAGGCTCAGCACCACCAGCACCACCAGCGCGCGGGCGCTCAGTTGCTGGACCCGCAGGGCGTCCCTGATCGCCACGCCGATATCCCGCTTGGCGACCCCGCCCAGCTCATCCACTGCACCCGTCAGCCGGGCCGACAAGGTCGTCGTATGAGCCAGCCGCTCCTCGCCCCGGGAGATCAGCGCGAGCTCGCGCCGCCGGGCCTCAGTGATCGCATCCGGCCCTTGCGCGAGCTCCCGCAACGCTGCCACATGCTCGAGAAACACCGGCTGCAGCCTGGGATCCAACGCGGCGGCGGTCTCCTCCACATCATCGAACGCGAGATCGAGCTGGAAGTCGAGTATCGAAAGCCGGCGCATCTCGCCGGTGGTGGAGGCTTCGGCCAGCATGTCGACAATGGCGGAGGCCTGTTGCCGGGCGGTCTGCATCAGTCGCTGCAGCCGCACCAGAGACGCCAGGCTCTGCATACCATCGTTGACCCCGCCCGGCCCGGCATCCAGCGCCGCGGCAACCTCCTGCCCCGTGACTTCCAGCCACGGCGCAAGCAGGCGCTGTAATTCGGCGCTGGTGCTGTATACGTCGCGCCGCAGTGTACTGATACGCTCGTTGGTCTCGAGCCGGCGCGAGACCAGCGCCTCGAGCTCGTCGAGGCCGGTGGTCAGCGCCGTCACCACCGGCTCGATATCATCGAGCGGCAGTGCCCGGGTTTGCGCGCTCTTGAGCTCCAGCAGATTGTCCTTGAGTCGCTCGACCTCCGTCTCCACCTCGGCCCGCACTTCGTCGCGCCGGGTTCGCTCGGTGGCGGCGAGCAGCGCCGGCGCCGCGGCAATGATGCGCTCCGCCGAGCGCGACAGCTCCAGCGCAGCCACCGTTGGTGGCACGCGCGCATCCACGGCCTCGAGACGGTCGCCAACCTCGCGAAAAGCATAGATTCCCGCCGCCGCGGCCAGTACGGCGAAGGCGGTGATCCCGAAAAACGCCAGGAGCAGCCGCGCGCGCACCCCGAAATGCCAGGCCGTGGGCGCCGCGGTCTCTGATCGATCGGTCTCGGATGATGTCACGGCCAACCTGCACCCTGTGCGGTTCGTGTGATATAAGCTAGCATGATCCCGAGTCAAATGTTTCAGGGACAAGGGGGAGAGCCCGATGAGACGTAGGGACATCCTGGCCGGCGCGGGGCTGGCCGCAGTGTCGCCGCTCGCCGTTCCGGTGCCGGCCGCCGGGAAAGCAGTCCGGCATCTCACGCTGGTGACCGACTGGCCGGAAGGCCCGGGCGTGCTGCCCAGCGCGCAGCGGTTTGCGCGGACCATCGCCGCTGCCTCGCAGGGGCGGCTCAGAATCGACGTCTCGCCTTCCGGTGCGGTGGTGCGTCCCTTCGAGACCTTTGACGCCGTGCAGGCCGGCGTGGCCGACATGTTTCATTCGCATATCGGCTATTTCCAAGAAAAATCACCGGCGTTTCATTTCTATTCCGGGGTCCCGTTCGGCTTCACCGCGAACGAGCTGTTCGCCTGGATCCGATTCGGCGGCGGCCAGGCGCTCTGGGATGAGCTGTGCGGGCAATTCAACATCAAGCCGCTGTTGTGCTCCAGCACCGGCGCCCAGATGGGCGGCTGGTTCCTTGAGGAGATCAATTCGACGGAACAGTTCAAAGGGCTGCGTTACCGGATGGCCGAGCCCGGCGCCGAAGTATTCCGCCGCCTCGGCGCCACCGTGGTGCTCCTGCCGGGCGCCGATATCGTGCAGGCCCTGCGCTCCGGCGCCATCGACGCCTGTGAGTGGCTCGGGCCCTGGCTCGACACCGCCATGGGCCTGCACCAGGCCGCCGGATACTACTACTACCCCGCCTGGCACGAGCCGGGCACCGCTTTGACCCTCGGCATTAACAGGGAAGTGTGGGACAGTCTCGAGGACAGCGATCAGCGGCTGATCGAAACGGCGGCGGCGAACGAGTACGCCGTGTCCCTGGCCGAGTTCAACACCAACAACGCCATGGCGCTGCGGAACCTGCGGTCGGTAGGCGCCGTCGGCATCAGGAAATTCGACGACGAGATACTGAAGGCCTTCGCGGACATCAGCCGCGAGGTGGTAGCCGAGGTGGGCTCCGGCGATGAGCTCTCCGAACGGATCTACCGGAGCTACTTCGAGTTCCGTGACCTCATACGCGAGTGGAGCGACATCTCCGAGGGCGCGTACCTGGGCATTCGCATGCTCGACTGACGGATATCCCGTCGCACGTCGCTCCGATCACGAAACCGCCGCGCGGCCACTGATACCATGCCGGATTCGGGGAAAAAGGGCGCCGCCTGCGCCCCGTGCCGCGCCCGGACCCCCTACTGCATGCGCGCCATGTTCAACACCACGGTGCCGCCGGAGCAATAATCCTGCGCGGCGGTGCGGTCGCCACGCACCGTCTCGTGCGCCCGCAGACACGCCATCGCTTCCAGAGGCTGGCAGCCGCCCGCACGAGACCCACGCGACGCTGCAAGCGAGTGGGCAACCGCGCTGCCGGGGCAATATGCGGTAGGATCTGGGCTCGCCCAACGGCCCCGTCGGTGCCGGGAGGCCAACCGATCGAATGCTGCCAGAAGGATCGAAAAACGGATACGGAATCAGGTGAGATAAGTCTTGCATCCTTCTGATTTTCCAACCAAATGGTAATCAGAGCAGCTATTCGAATCCTGCCAGGGGATCGCCAATGGATATTCTGATTTCACTAGCCGGCTTCGTCGCCCTCCTGCTGTGGGGACTGCGCATGGTGGGTGTGGCCGTTGAGCGCGCGGCGGGCGGCGACCTGAAGCGGATCCTGGGTCAGGCGACCGATAACCGCTTTTCGGCGGCACTGGCCGGGATGGGCATCACGGTGGTGTTGCAGTCCTCCACCGCGGTGGTTTTGATGGCCTCGAGCTTCGTCGGGCGCGGCCTGATCGCCACCGCCCCGGCACTCGCGGTGATTCTGGGAGCGGATGTAGGCACGACCATCATCGCCCAGGTTCTGCTGTTCGGTACCGGCCCGGTCGGCCCGGCGCTGGTCCTGGTCGGCGTTGTTCTGGCCATGCGGGCGCGGGGCTCCACGCCACGCCAGGTCGGTCGCGCGTTCATCGGCCTGGGACTGATCCTCCTGGCGCTGGGGCAGATCTCCGCGACTGCCCAGCCTCTGGCCGCCAGCAACGTCTGGCAGGTCCTGCTGGCCACGGCGGAGAGCCAGGTGGCCCTGCTCGTCCTGGCCGGGGCGGCCCTGACATGGCTGGCCCACTCCAGCCTGGCGGTGGTTCTCCTGACGGCCTCGTTCGCCGCGGGCGGCGCGCTTGCCCTGCCCATGGCACTGGCGCTGGTGTTGGGCGCCAATCTAGGCGCTGCGCTGCCGGCCCTGGGCGCTACCGCCGGCAGCAACCCGGTGACGCGCCGGGCGCCGCTGGGCAACCTGATTTTCCGCGGTACCGGCGTGGCCGTGGCTATCGCTCTCCTGCCCTGGCTCACCGACCTGGCGGCCGGACTGCCCCTGAGCATCAGCCGCTCG
>JBEPXV010000027.1:0-11923 GCA_041641695.1 Gammaproteobacteria bacterium
CGAACTGATTCCCGGTCTCCAGGAGGAGCGCTTCGACATGGCGGCCGCGGAGATGGCCGTGCTTCCCGAGCGCTGCGAAAAAGTCATCTACTCCGAGCCCAACACCACCTACGGTGAAGGACTGCTGGTGGAGACCAGCAACCCTCACGGTCTGGGCCAGTACTCTGATTTCGCCCAGCGCAACGACCTGAAGGTCGCGATCATGGCCGGCGCCAACCAGCGCGGTTTCCTGGAAGCACTCGAGGTGCCGGAAGACAAGATCGTCACCATCGAGCGGAACGAGGAGGCCATCGACGCCATCACCAGCGGCGCGGTCGCCGCTTACGCCGCCACCAGCCTGACCGTGGCGGGGCTGGCCGAGCGAAGCGACGCCGTGCAGCCGGCGCTGGAATTTACCGACCCCGTCATCGACGGCAAGGAAGTGCGCGGCTGGGGCGCCTTCGCCTTCAACAAGAATTCCCAGGCCCTGCGCGACGCGTTCAACGAAGTGCTCGTCCCTTACAAGTTCACGGACGAATGGGAGGAGACCTTGATGTCCTACGGCTTTACCAGGCTGGACGTTCTCAACTCCTTCAAGTATGAAACGCCCCGGCTTTGCGTCGGGCGCTGACGCGGGGGCCGGGTCCCCGGGTCAGGCCGCGTCGTGGAAGATGATACCCAGCGCGTAGCGATGACCCTCGTGCAGCGGGCTGACACCGTGGCGCATGGTCGCCCGGTACCAGCCGCGCCGGCCGCGTACCGGCCGGTGATGAACGGGGAAAATCACCGCCTCGCCCTGTTGCAGTGATACCACCCGGCCCCGCGCCTGGCGCCGCGGGCGATTCTCCACCAGCATGAGCTCGCCGCCGTCGAAGTCCTGCCCCGGACTGCTCAGCAGCACCGTCATCTGCAGTGGAAACACCAGCTCCCCATACAAGTCCTGGTGCAGGCAGTTGAAGTCGCCGCGCCCGTACTTGAGGATCAGCGGCGTGGGCCGCGACTGGCCGGCGACACGGCACTGCTCGAGATACTGCGACAGGGTCGGCGGAAACACCGGCGGCTCTCCAAGCGCTTCCCGCCAGCGATTGGCGACCGGGGCGAGCCCGGGGTAAACCGCCTCCCGCAGAGCCTGCACGACATCCGGCAGCGGGTAGGACAGGTAGCGGTATTCCCCCTGGCCGAAGCCGTGCCGGGCCATGACGACGCGGCTTCGGAATGCCGCGTCCCGGTCGTACAAGGAGCGCAGCGCACGGCAATCGGATACGCCCAGCAGCTTGCCGGTGAAAGCGCGGCCGTGGGCGTCGAGATCGGCCGCCACGCGATCCCAGTCGATGCGACCGGCGCGCCGGGCGGCGGGTTTCGTGACAGTTGCTTTCGATCCACTCATGGCATGGCACCGGATTGTCTCGCCGGGCAGTCTAGCAATAGCCGCTTGACCGGGCATTCCGATTCCTGCCGTGCTCGCGCCGCATCGGCAGCGGCCCGCGCGTCGACCCGGGACGCCAATCAATTACAATGCCCGTTCACGCGTACCCGGTTCGCGATCTGGCGTTCCGGCAACCGGGATATCGCACCAACCCCGCCGCCGTCCGGATACCCGTACCGCGGCTTCCATACCGGACCCGGGCCCTGGCCGCTGCCGCTTTGAGACAACACCGCCGTCTACTGCTGATTCTGGCCGCGATCGTCGCCACCGCGCCTCTGTCCATCGACATGTATCTGCCGAGCATGCCGACCCTGCAGACGCACTTCGATGCCGACGCCGCCGCCGTCCAGCTCACGTTGTCCACCTTTTTCATCGGCCTGGCGATCGGGCAGTTGTTCTACGGCCCGGTGTCGGATCGCATCGGCCGGCTCGGACCGCTGTACTTCGGCCTGAGTGTGTACGTGCTGGCATCGCTGGCCTGCGTGCTCGCTCCCACCATCGAGGCGTTCACCGTCGCCCGCCTGTTCCAGGCCCTGGGCGGCTGCGCCGGAATCGTGATAACCCGGGCCATCGTGCGCGACCGGTTCGCGCCCCAGGAGATGGCCCAGGCGCTGTCGATGCTGCTGATGATCATGGGCGCGGCCCCTATCCTGGCGCCGGTGCTCGGCGCCCAGCTTCTGGGCTACCTGGGCTGGCAGTCGATCTTCGCGGCGCTCGCGGTCTTCGGCGCCCTGTGCCTGCTGGCGATACGCCGTGGCCTGGCGGAGAGCTGGGTGCCGCCAGCGCAGCCCGTGCGCGCCGCCGATGTGCTCGGCATCTATGGCCGTCTCCTGGGCCACCGTCGGTTCATGGGCTTCGCCCTCGCCGGAAGCACGGCCCAGGCGGGCATGTTCGCCTATATCGCCGCGTCATCATTCGTCTTTATCGAGGTATACGGCCTGTCGCCTTCCGCCTTCGGCTGGCTCTTCGGGCTCAACGCTGCCGGCCTGATCACGGCCTCCCAGCTCAACGTCCGCCTGCTGCGGCGGCATCGATCCGAGCGTGTGCTGCGGGCGGCGCTGGCTGCCAATACCGTCTTCGGTGCGACCATGCTGACCCTGGCGGTGACGCAGACCGGCGGCATATGGGGCGTGGCCATACCCCTGTTCGGAGCCATTTCCAGCCTCGGCTTCACCTTTCCCAACTCCACCGCGGCGGCCATGGCGCCGTTCGGCGACCGGGCCGGCATGGCCGCGGCGCTGCTGGGCACGCTGCAGTTCACGATCGCCGCCCTGATCACCTTATTGATCGGCTATCTTCACGACGGCACCGCCCTCCCCCTGGCCGCAGTGATCTTCGCCTGCGGCGGCGCCAGCTACGTGCTGCTTCGAACGCTGACGGGCCCGCCGGCAGCAGAAACGGCCTGAGCCGGGATCCAACGCCGCCCAGGAGTCGATGCGGTGACAGGATAAGCCGGATTTGATGAACAGACGGGCCCGCCGCAAGCGCACTATTGCCGGGGTATCCCCGGAGCCGCCTGCGCAAACATGAGCGAGCGAAAACAACGACGAAGCCGGCGCCGCCGCCCGCCCGGCGCCGAGGCGGCGACCGGCCGCGGCATTCCACAGGTCCCGGCCCGGCCGGCGCAAAGCCCGTTCGCGCCGCTGCAAGCCCTGTCCGCGGAGCAGCTCGAGCTGATCCATGACGCGTCCATGCGCCTGCTGGAGGAACAGGGCATCGAGCTGCTCAGCGCATCGGCCAGGGCGCTGTTCAAGCAGGCGGGCGCGGATGTCGACGACAGCAGCGGCATCGTGCGGGGACCGCGGGAGCTGTTCATGGAGGCCATCAGCCACGCTCCCGCGCGCTTCACCCTGACGCCGCGCAATCCCGACCGGGCGATTACGCTGGGCGGCAATCACATCAACTTCGGCTTCGTCTCCGGGCCGCCGAATATTCACGACTGCGTCAACGGCCGGCGCGCCGGCAACATGGCTGATTACCGCAGACTGATCAGCCTGGCCCAGTATTTCAACGTGATCACCTTCATGGGCAACCAGGCCACCGCCCCCGTGGAGCTGCCGCCGAACAACCGCCACCTGGACACTTACCGCGAGACGATCCTGTTGATGGACAAGGTGTTCAGCGCGGTGCCCATCGGCGTGGGGCGCGTGCGGGACGCTGTGCAGATGCTCGCCCTGGCGCGGGGCCTTACCCTGGACGAGCTGGCCGGCGACCCCTCCATGATCACCAACATCAACGTGAACTCCCCGCGCAAGCTGGACGACAGCATGGCCGACGCGGCCCTCTACATGGCCGGCCGTGGCCAGGCCGTCATCGTGACGCCGTTCACCCTGATGGGCGCGATGACGCCGGCCACCCTGTCCGGCGCACTGGTGCAGCAGAATGCCGAGGCGGTGTTCGGCCTGGCCATGGTACAGCTCGCCCGGCCCGGCGCGCCCTGCGTCTACGGCGGCTTCACCTCCAACGTCGACATGCGCTCCGGCGCACCGGCATTCGGGACGCCCGAGAACGCCCTGGCCAATATCGCCGGTGGCCAGCTCGCCCGGCGCTACGGGCTGCCCTACCGGACCAGCGCCTGCAACGCCTCCAACACGGCCGATGCCCAGGCGGTGTACGAAACCCAGACCGCGTTGTGGGGCGCGGTCATGGGGCACGGCAACATCATTTACCATGCGGCGGGCTGGCTGGAGGGCGGACTGGTGGCGTCGTTCGAGAAGGTCATCATCGATATCGAGTCGCTGCAGGCCATGGCCCGCATCCTGCAGCCCGTCGAGGTGTCGGAAGCCGAGATCGGCCTGCCGGCGATCGACGAGGTCGGTCCCGGGGGGCATTTCTTCGGAGCCGGCCATACCATGGAACGCTACCGCAACGCCTTCTACGAGCCGCTGCTCAGCGACTGGCGCAATCACGAGAGCTGGGAGCAGGCCGGCGCCCGGACCGCTACCGAGCGCGCCACCGGTATCTGGCAGCAGATCCTCGAGGAGTTCGAGGCGCCGCCGCTGGACCCGGCGCGCCGCGAAGCCCTCGACGACTATGTCGCCCGCCGCAAGGAAGAGATCGGCAGCGGCGAGCCCTGAGCCGGGCCGCCGGTACCTGCGGCCGTTCAGCTCATGTTCAGCAGCGGTGCGTAGCATTCATGGCGTCACATGAACCGAGGTACAGCCATGTCCGCCACGACATTGAAAAAGCATGCTGGCGCCATTGCCGTTATCGCCGTCGCCCTCGCCGGCGCCACGCTGACCACCGCCTGCACCCAGCGGCACCTCGCCGGCGGGCTGGTGGGCGGCGCGGCCGTGGGCGGCGCCTACGAGTACCAGAACAAGCGGGCACTGGACCGCCTGGAACATCAGCGCGCCGCCGGCGCGATCTCCGAGCGCGAGTATCAACGCCGCCGCCGGGAAATCGACGACCGGTCGCTGATTTACTGATCCGCTGCGGGGATGGGCCTTCCGGCGGCGCCTGCCGGACGGTTGCGGCCCGGGGATGAAACGCGGGCGGACGCGCCGAACGGCGGTCTGCCGGGACGGCTCACTGGCCGTTAATCACGTCCAGAAAAGCCCGGCCATAGCGCTCGAGCTTGGCCTGTCCCACGCCGTTGAGCGCCATCAGGTCGTCCTCGCTGGCCGGACGGTAGGCCAGCATGTCCATTAGGGTGGCGTCATGGAAGACCATGTAGGGCGGGACGCCGTGCTCGTCGGCCAGTCGTTTGCGGCAGCTTCGCAGCGCCTCCCACAGGTCGCGGTCGGCGTCCGCCACGGCTTCCCGCTCGCTTCTGGGCCTTTTGCGCAGCGTCGTTTCTTCCCGGGCGGCAAGATCCTCGCGCAGGAACAGGGTGATCTCCCCGCGCAGCAATGAGCGGCTCTGGCTGGTCAGGGTCAGCGCGCCGTAGCGCTCGGCATCGGCATACAGGTAGCCCTGGACGAGAAGCTGGCGGACCACCGAACGCCACTGTTGCTGGTTGAGCTCGGCGCCGATACCGAAAGTGCTGAGCTGGTCGTGGCGGTGCTGTCTGATTTTGTCGGTCTCCTTGCCCATGAGCACGTCGAGCACGTGAGCGGAGCCGAAGCGCTGTCCGGTGCGGTACACGCAGGACAACAGCTTCTGCGCGGCGACGGTGGCGTCCCAGGTCCTGGGCGGCTGCAGGCAGATGTCGCAGTTGCCGCAGTCTCCGTCGAGGGTGTCGTTGAAATACTCGAGCAGCGCCCGGCGCCGGCAGGTGGTCACTTCGCACCAGCCCAGCAGCGCGTCGAGCTTCTGGCGCTCGATGCGTTTCTGCTGCTCGGCGGCGCCCGACTCGTCCAGCATTTGCCGCAGCCGCACCACGTCCTGCAGGCCGTAAACCATCCACGCCTCCGCGGGCTCGGCGTCGCGTCCCGCCCGCCCGGTCTCCTGGTAATACGCCTCGATGCTCTTGGGCAGGTCCAGGTGGGCGACGAAGCGCACGTCGGGCTTATCGATGCCCATGCCGAAGGCAATGGTCGCCACGATCACCACTGCGTCCTCGCGCAGGAAGCGCTGCTGATGCCGCTCCCGTGTCTCGGCGGCCAGTCCGGCGTGGTACGGCAGGGCGGTGAATCCCTGGCCGCTCAACCACTCGGCGGTGCTGTCGACTTTCTTGCGCGACATGCAGTAGACGATGCCCGCCTGGCCGCGCCGGGCCGCCAGGAACTGCAGCAACTGGCGGCGGGCGTCGCGCTTGATCTGCACGGTGTAGCGGATGTTCGGGCGGTCGAAGCCGCTGATGAACAGCTCCGCGTCATTCAGCTCCAGTCGCGCGATGATCTCCGCCTGGGTGCGCGCATCCGCCGTGGCAGTCAGGGCGATGCGCGGCACGCCCGGAAAGCGCTCGCGCAGCATGTTCAGGCTGAGATAGTCCTGGCGGAAATCATGGCCCCACTGGGACACGCAATGCGCCTCGTCGATGGCAATCACCGACACCGGGCAGCGGGCCAGGCGGTCCAGGGTGCCCGGCTGCAGAAGGCGTTCCGGCGCGACGTAGACCAGGTCCACCTCGCCGGCCTCGATCTGCGAGAACAACGCCTGCTGCCCGGAATAGCTCAGCGTGGAGTTCAGGAACCCGGCATTGATACCCAGAAGCCGCAGCGCCTCCACCTGGTCCTGCATCAGGGCGATCAGGGGCGACACGACGATCCCGACGCCGTCGCGGACCATGGCCGGGATCTGGTAGCACAGCGATTTGCCGCCCCCGGTGGGCATCAGCACGAGGGCGTCCCGGCCCCCCAGGACCGCCTCGATCACCGGCTGCTGGTCACCCTTGAAGGCGGCATAACCGTAGGTATCCCTCAGTATCTGTTTCGCGTGTTCCATCGGCCGTAGGCAATTGACGAAGCCCTGATTCTGCCCGATAACGGACAGGCGTGCGAAGGCAGCCGCCGATCCGGTCCCGGACATCGCCCGCGCCGCTTGGTATAGTGAATCACTGCCCGATCCGGTCATCATCGCCTGAATGGTGGAAATTTTCGCGCCAGACTACCGTGGGTGTTTTCAATGTATATCTATAAAGAGCTTCTCTGGAGCGTCGACCACGACGAGCCCGTTCGGGCGGGGTTGATCGGGGCGGGCAAGTTCGGCTCCATGTTCCTCAGCCAGGTGCCCACCACGCCGGGCCTGGAGGTGACCTGCATCGCCGATCTGGACCCCGAGCGCGCCCGCCAGGCATGCCGCATGGTCGGCTGGGGGGACGCGTTGATCGACCGGACGCGATTCGTGGACGACGCCTCGGAGGCCATCGGCGCGAACGACGTGGATGTCATCATCGAGGCCACCGGCAACCCGGTGGTCGGCGTATCCCACGCGCGGGCGGCGTTCAACGCGGGCAAGCACGTGGTCATGGTGAACGTGGAAGGCGACGTGCTGGCCGGGCCGCTGCTGGCCGACGAGGCCGCGGAGGCGGGGGTGGTATACAGCATGGCCTACGGCGACCAGCCGGCCCTGACCTGCGAGCTGGTGGAATGGGCGCGGGCCTGCGGCTTCCGGGTCGTGGCGGCGGGCAAGGGCACCAAGTACCTGCCCGAGTATCACGCCTCCACCCCCGAGACGGTGTGGGACTATTACGGACTGACTGCCGACGAGGCCCGGGCCGCCGGCATGAACAGCCAGATGTTCAACTCCTTCCTGGACGGCACCAAGTCCGCCCTGGAGATGGCCGCCATTGCCAACGCCACCGGCCTGGAGCCGCCGTCCGACGGCCTGCTGTTCCCGCCCTGCGGCATGGACGATCTGGCCCACGTGCTGCGTCCCCGGGAGGAGGGCGGCCGGCTCGAGCGCAAGGGCCAGGTCGAGGTGGTGTCCTCGGTGGAGCGCGACGGCCGGCCGGTCTGCCGGGACCTGCGCTGGGGCGTGTACGTGGTCATCGAGGCCCCCAACGACTATGCCGCTGCCTGCTTCCGCCAGTACGGCATGAACACCGACGCCAGCGGCCGTTATTCCGCCATGTACAAGCCTTTTCACCTGATCGGCCTGGAGCTCAACATATCTGTCCTGTCAGCGGGGCTGCTGGGCAAGTCGACCGGCTCGACCCAGGGCTTCCAGGGCGACGTAGTCGCCACCGCCAAGCGCGACCTGGTCGCCGGCGAGGCGCTGGATGGCGAGGGTGGCTACACGGTCTACGGGAAGCTGCTGCCGGCGCGCGCGTCCCTGGAGATCGGCGGCCTGCCCATCGGCCTGGCCCAGGGCGTGACCCTCAGGCATCAGGTAGCGGCGGGGGCGGCGCTGAAATGGTCCGACGTGACTATCGACCGGGAGTCCGAGGCCCTTCAGATCAGGCGGGAGATGGAGACGCGCTACCGCTCGATTCTGGGTCTCGACTGACCGCGACCATCCGAGGCCTGTCGGCCGCGCAGGCCTACAGGGTCAGGTCGGGAACGGCACCGCGCCGGTCGTCTTCGCCGCCCGCGGCCCGGCCCGGCTGCAGGTCGGGCCGGTACAGGTTCACGGTCACGATCGTCACGTTGTCGATCGGCAGCACCTTTGCCTGCAGGGTGTGGATGTCCGGCTCGCCGGCCGCGGCGGCCTCCGGCGACTGGACCACATCGCCCCATCCCAGGACGGTGATGCTGCGGTCCTCCCGCAGCCAGCCGCGGTCCTGGCTCTGCGTATCCCGATACACGGGCTCGCCGAACCGGTCCACGAGGTGCTGCTCGACCGCCGCGGGATCGTTCGACTCGATCACCTGGACCAGGTCCAGCAGGTACATGCGCGCCTGCCTCTGGTCGGTGAACCACGCCTGCAGGCATTTCCATCCGGCGTCCGGGGGCGGCGACAGGGCGGCCCAGTCGTAGTCCGCCCGGCAGCCGCCGGTTCGCAGGGACAGTATCCCGTGCTCGACGTCGTAGTCCGGCTCGACGCCAAAGGTGTCCGCCACCGCAGCCCGCGCCTCGTCCACTGTCATCCCGGCTGACAGGTTCGCCACAGTGAAGCCTTCTGTGCCGGCGGCCGCGCCATACCCGGCATCCTCGCCCAGCGGCGCCTGGTAATCCTCGTAGGCCTGTTCGTACTGCTCCGACTGGATGGACTGCCGTGCCGCCAGCTCCCATCCGGACTGCGCCTCGGCCACGCCGGCGTACACCGGCTCAGCCAGGCCCGCCAGCCTCCCTTCCATCTCCAGGACATCCACCCGCGGGCATTCGAAGGCCAGCACCGCCTGGGCGGCGTCGGCAATCCGCTGAAGCCCGGCGGAGCCCGCTTCGAACAGCTCCGGCCGGTCGGAGTACACCGTTATCGGCACAGGCGCCCCGCAGGCATAGTCCCCGGCCACCGTCACCTCGTAATCCGCGTTGTCGAAAAGCAGCCGCTCCTCAGCGGCGCCGGCGACGCCGGCGACGAGCAGACCGGCGAGCGGGAGGCATATCAATACGCGCACCGGGCTCATACCTCCATCCAGGTGCCGTCGCTCTGGCGGCATGCCTTGAACTCGTGGGTCCGGGTGGTGTCATCCGGCAGGACCACTTCCTGGCTGATCAGGCGGCACTCACGGCTCTCCACCTCGTAGGTGGCGAAGCTTTCGCCGCTGTACATCGCATCCCGGATGGCATTCGCGGACTCATCGGACGGGGTAAACAGCGGCCCGTACACGAAGCCGTTCCCGGCGCCGTTCTCGGCGATCATCAGCCACTCGCTGTCCGCGACCCGCCCGACCACCGGCACGCGCTCACCCTGGGCGAGGCGGTACAGGATCACGTGCTCGGTGCTCGGTCCGCCGCGAACATTGATGTTGGCATCGGCGATGTAAAACCCGTTTATCAGCTCCAGGACGGGCGCCTGGCCGAGCGCGGCGAGTCCGGACCGTTGCCCCGCGTCGCCGGCATCGCGAACGGATACACGCGTGGACACGCCGGTATCCGGGTTCCGCCAGGTCTGGGGTTGATCGGTTTCCAGCGCCTGATGGGTGGCATACGCGATTCCCGCCTGGTCCCGCTCGGTGAGATAGCGTCCGACATTGCCGCCCACCCAGTAGCCCGCCAGGGTGCCGATGGCCACCGCCGCCAGCTTGCCGCGACCGCTGCCTATCTGCGTGCCCAGCAGGGCGCCGGCCGCGGCGCCCACGGCCTTGCCGATGTTCTCCTTGGTGAAGGGCGTCTGGTGATCGCGTTCGTGCTCCGCCGCGGCGGGCCCGCTGACCAGACCCGCGACCACGGCCAGCACGACCAGTTGTCTCGTCATCATCGCTGCATTGTCCTCCAGGTGAATGAGTCGAATCTACAACGTTCCGGGCGTGCCGCGCGGGGCGGCACGGGCGCTCCGTCGCCGCCAGGCGGCCGCTGGTCAGTCATCTCCGGCCTGCGGGCCGGCGTGATCAGTGGCGATAGTACTTGTAGCGCCTGCGCCGGTGGCGCCAGCGACGGTCGCGGTGGTGGCGACGCCCGTGACCGTAGTAGCGCCGCTTTCCATGATGGTCGCGTTTGTAATACCTGTCTCCGTGGCTATAGTGAAGATCGTAATAGTACGGATAGCAGCCGCCCAGCGCTACGAGCGCGATCCCGGCCAGAAGCCCGCCGCAGATCTTCCGACGGGAAACACGGTGGCGTGTATGCATGGGTCACCTCGCTCCTGCATCATTGTATGGATGCAGGACATTGCCACAGTATGCTGAACCTTCACTGAACGCTGGCTGAACGTTCTGAACCGCACGACGCGGCTGGCCGGTGCAGGCCATTCCAGCGCCTGCGCGCGCTGTGCGCCGCGTCCCGGGCCGGAGCCTGTGGTGATGCCTCGATTGTCGATCAGGCCATAAGCAGCGTTGACACATCTGCATGACCCGTACGGACAACACGGCAAGCAACCCGTTGGCTGCCGGATCCGGTCTTCTGCCGGTCAGGACGGGATAAATCGGGCGTAGTCGATCGGCCCCGCGCGGGAGACCACACCGGCCCGGTCCGGCATCGGGTACTTGAGGCCGGTGGCGCAGTTGAACAGCACCGTCTCGGCATCCGGCGGGATCAGTCCGCCGGCCACGGCCTTCTCCCAGGCGGCAAAGGTGGCGGCGCCTTCCGGGCACAGCAACAGCCCCTCTTCGCGCGCGACGCGGTCGCGCGCAGCCATGATGGTATCGTCGTCCACCGCCAGGGCGCTGCCGCCGGATTCACGCACCGCCTGCAGGATCAGGAAGTCGCCGACCGCGGCCGGCACGCGGATCCCGGCCGCCACCGTGTGGGCATCGATCCAGGGCTCGGCATGGGTCGCGCCCGACTCGAAGGCGCGCACGATGGGCGCGCAGCCGGCCGCTTGCACGGCGAACATGCGCGGCCGGCCGGGGCCGATCCAGCCCAGGCGCTCGAGCTCGTCGAACGCCTTCCACATGCCGATCAGGCCGGTGCCGCCGCCGGTGGGATAAAAGATCGCGTCCGGGAGCCGCCAGCCGAGCTGCTCCGCGAGCTCTATGCCCATGGTCTTCTTGCCTTCGATGCGGTAGGGCTCCTTGAGAGTCGAGGTATCGAACCAGCCGACTTCGCCGGTGCCGGCCTTGACGATGCGACCGCAGTCGTCGATCAGCCCGTCGACGCGATAGACTTCGGCGCCCTGCAGGGCGATTTCGCGGACGTTGACTTCCGGCGTGTCGGCGGGACAGAACACCGTGGCGCGCAGGCCCGCGCGCGTCGCATACGCCGCCAGGGCGGCGCCGGCGTTTCCGTTGGTGGGCATCGCCAGGTGGCACAGGCCGAGCTCCCGGGCCATCGACACCGCCAGCGCCAGGCCCCGCGCCTTGAACGACCCGGTGGGCAGGCGCCCTTCGTCCTTGATCCACAGCCGGTTCCCGGGCACCGTCTGCCGGCCCGCTCGAATCATCGGCGTCACCACCTCGCCCAGTGATACGCGGTTTGCGGCGTGGCGTACCGGCAGCAGCTCCGCGTAACGCCACAATCCGCCCTCGCGCCGCGACGCAAGCTGCGTGGGCGTGATGGCCCGTGCCGCGGCGTCCAGGTCGTAGCGCACCAGCAGCGGCTTGCCGGCATCGGACAGACCGTGCGGGGTATCCGCCGGATACCGCTCGCCGGTGGC
>JBEPXV010000028.1:0-11914 GCA_041641695.1 Gammaproteobacteria bacterium
TCATGCCGTCGGGACGCTCCACGACCACCTCGTCGCCGACGCGCAGGTCCTCCAGGAAGCGAAAGTGGGTATCGCGATGGCCGCTGATCAGGCTGGGCCCGGGCTCCCCGGGGCGGGCGGTGCCGGGAACATGGCCCGGCCCGAACGCCAGGCTGCGGGCACTGCTGTCGGCCAGGATGATCTGGTTGATGCCGCGCGCCGGCACTCGCAGGCGGGCTATCGGGTGGGTGTCGGCGCCCGGCCAGGGCGGCCGGGCCTCCGCCCCGGCGAGGGTCCGGTCCCAGGCGTGGTTCAACAGAACCTGGGCGAGGCGTGCCTTGGCGCTCAGATACAGCCCCTCGCCGGCGAGCCCCGCCCCCAGGGCGAACAGCAGGACCAGCCCGCATATCGCACCAAGGCGGCCGTGGTTGCTTGATAAGCGCCATGGATTCAAGGGTTTAACGTCGGTTCTCGCACTTTGACTAGACCGGCACCCGGCGCGCGCCGCGAGCAGAACACAGTAGTACCAGGGCGAGAAGCATCAGCCCGACGCCGGCCGCGACCGGCGCCCGCCATCCGACGGCGGTTTGCGGCAGGGCGCCGAACACGTGCTCGTAGCTCCAGCCATGCGGCAGGTTGACCGGGGTGTCGGCCCGATACAAGGGGTCCGAGGGATCGCGGCTGACCCGCCGCTCCACGGCCACCAGGCTGGTGTAGGGTGTGACAAGCTGATGATCCAGCCCGATGCGCGTTATGTCCTGTTTCAATTGTTCCTGGTCCCCTCCGCCGCGCAGCTCGTCATTCAATTGCGAGATCCGCTCGCGGGCCCAGAGGGTCGAGACCCACGCTGCGCCGGGCAGCGCCCGCGGTTCGATACGATGGCGCCAGGCTTGTCCGGCATAGCGACCGTGTACGGTCACGCCCCGGAAGTTCTCCACGCGGGCGGTGAGCGTCAACGGTTCGGAGTAATAGAGATCCGGCACCCGCGCCGCGCCGCCGTCTACCCTGGCACCGCCCCAGTCCACACGAATATCCGTCAACGCCGTCCGTCGCAGCCGCTGGAAAAGGGCCTTCATCCTCGCCGCCACCTCGTCGCCGTGGCCGATGTAGGTGTGGCTGCCGCGGCCGGCGCGCGCCGCGCGGCGCATGAAGTAGTCATTGGGGGCCGAACCGATGCCCACCGTGAACAGCCGCGAATCCCGGGTGCCGCGCTCGATGAGGGAGAACAGCGCTGCCTCGTTGCCAACTGCGCCGTCGGTCAGGAAGACCAACTGGCGCAGGAGGTCCGGCGCTGGCGGGATGGCGAAGGCGCGGCGCAGGGCGCTCGCCATGTTGGTGCCGCCGTCAGCGTCGATGCGCGACAGAAAGCGCTCGGCCTCGGCGAGGGCGGCGGGGCTCGCCGGCTGCGACCCCGGGAACAGGGTGGACGGCGTGTCGCTGAAACGCACCAGGTTGAAACGGTCTCCCGGCCCCAGCGTGGACAGCGCGAAGCGGGCGGCCGACAGTGCCTGCTCGATGGAATCGCCGTGCATCGAGCCGGAGGTGTCGATAACCAGGATGAGCTCGCGGGATGCGACCGCGGCGTCGGTATCCGGCAGCGGCGGCTGCAGCATCAACAGCACGTAGTCCGCTTCGCCCTGGCGGTCGGCGAAAGCCGCGAGCTGCGGGGCGCTGCCGGCGACGGCGCGCCAGCGCAGCTCGAAATCACGGTCCGCATAGTGAGTACCGACGAGCCGGCCGCCGGCGCGAGTATCGCCGGCGCGGGTGATATCCATGGAATGATAGGCGCTGGTCACCGAGTCGAGCTCGAAACCCGCGTCCAGATCGAATTCGATGGACACCGGATTGACCCTGCCGCGCCGGGGCGCAATCGTGTCCGGGTTGCGCAACGGCGCCGCGGCCATCGCCGGGTCGCTGTCCGCCGGACGCCCGCCGTGGCTGGTGGCTTTGCGCGGCAGGTAACGCGGTCCGGCTACCAGGGGCACGCGCACACTGTAAGCGCCTTCTTCGCGCGTCACGGTCTGGAGGTAGGTCAGGGTGATGCTGATCGAGTCACCGGGGGGGATATTCGCGACCGAGCTGGTAAACAGGTTGGGACGCTGCTGGTCGACGAGGCTGGCTTTCCTGCCTTGGCGCCTGGCGTCCACGTACTGCTGCCGGGCGCGGCGCTTTTCCTTGACCACCCCTTCAATCACCCGGTCGGCAACCTGCATGCGCAGCCCGGTCACGGCGCTGTCCCCGGGCATGGGGAATACGTAGACCGCCTCCAGCCAGCGCGTCGACGGATTCGTGAACTCCTGGGTGATTTCCACCTGGGCGGCGATGCCGGTCACGGAGATCCGGACATCCGTGCGCAGACCCGGCAGGGGAACGAACAGTCCCTCGGCGCCGGATGCGGGTGCCAGCAGCTCGCCGGCCGCGACCTCGGCCATGCGCACCGGCTCGGCGACCGGAGGCCCGGCCGCGCGCAGGGTGCCCGCGGAAGCTGGCATCATAAGCACCGTGAACAGGCCGAGCAGGATTCTCTTTTTTGTTTTCATGTGGCTTGCCTCCTTGTGCCCGTATTAAACGCGCAAGTACTGGCAATAAAGGTTGCCGGCCGTGGTGATTGGCTGCCAAATCATGGCAAAGCGACATTTCCGTGACAGATCCCGGTCTCGGGCCGGCCTGCCGGGCGAAGATGTCGGCCCTTGCGGTGATGATCTGAGTCAATAGAACGCGCGATACCCGCGCAGTGCAACAGTGCCCTTTGGCAGAATGCATGGCCATGAATGAATCCTCCCGATCCCGCGCCGCGGCCCGGACAGGCGTCGGAGACTTCGCGCCGCGGGACAGTGACCGGCCCGGCGAGGTCGTGGCGGTGCGCGGCAACGTTGTGGACGTGCGCTTCGAACCGCCGCTGCCGCCGAGGCGGCGGGAACTGCGCACCGGCAAAGACGAATCAGTGGTACTGGAGGTACAGACGCACCTGGATGCGTTCACCGTCCGTTGCATCGCCATGAACAATACCCGCGGCCTGGGCCGCGGCGCCCGGGCGCGCGACACCGGGTCCAATCTCCTCATCCCCGTGGGCGAGGCCCTGCTGGGGCGTATGATCAATGTCTTCGGGCAGGTCATCGACGGCAGGGGTGATATGGACTTCACCACGCGATGGCCCATCCACCGCCCGCCCCTGGCCCTGGCCGACCGCGCCACGGGCAGCGACATTTTCGAGACCGGGATCAAGGCTATCGATCTGCTCGCGCCGCTGGAGCGCGGCGGCAAGGCAGGCATGTTCGGCGGCGCCGGCGTCGGCAAGACTGTGTTGATCAACGAGCTGATCAACAACATGGCCGAGCACTACCAGGGCATCAGCCTGTTCTGCGGCATCGGCGAGCGCCTGCGGGAAGCGCAGGAGATGCACAGCGCCATGGCCGAGTCCGGGGTGCTCGACAAGGCGGTGTTGATCTACGGCCAGATGAACGAGCCCCCGGGCGCGCGCTTTCGCGTGGGCCACGCCGCCCTGTCAATCGCCGAGTACTTCCGGGACGAGCTGGAGCGGGACGTGCTGCTGCTGATCGACAACGTGTTCCGGTTCGTCCAGTCCGGAACGGAAGTATCCGGTCTGATGGGGCGGATCCCGTCGCGGGTCGGGTATCAGCCGACGCTGGCGAGCGAGCTCGCCGCCCTGGAAGAGCGCATCAGCAGCTCCACCCGCGCCAGCATCACCTCCGTGCAGGCCGTGTACGTGCCCGCCGACGACCTCACCGACCCGTCGGCCACGCACATCTTCTCGCACCTGTCGGCATTCATCGTGCTGTCGCGCAAGCGCGCCAGCCAGGGCCTGTACCCGGCCATCGATCCGCTGCAGACCGACTCGAAAATGCTTAATCCGGGTATCGTGGGCCGCCGTCACTACCGCACCGCGCAGGCGGTGCGCGGCGCCCTGGCGGAGTACGACGAGCTCAAGGACATCATCTCCATGCTGGGCATCGAAGAGTTGTCCCGGGAGGACCGCGAGACGGTGAACACCGCCCGGCGTCTGGAACGGTTCCTGACCCAGCCGTTCGTGACCACCGAGCAGTTCACGGGCCACGGCGGTCGGGTAGTATCGCTGGAGGACACGGTGTCGGGCTGCGAGCGCATACTGGACGGCGAGTTCGCCGAGGTGCCGGAACGAGCGCTGTACATGATCGGCAGGGTCGATGAAGCGAAGAAGGAGGCTGCCGCATGACGGCCGCCGCGCCGGAGCCGATGCACCTGAAGCTGCTGCTGCCGACCGAAGTGCTGCTGGACCAAGCGGTCGCCAAGCTGATCGCCGAGGCGCGGGACGGCTACTTCTGCCTGCTGCCGCGCCACCGCGACTTCGTCGCCGCGCTGGCCCCCGGGGTTCTCGCCTATTACGACGGGTCCGGCGCCGAGCGCTTCGCCGCCATCGACGAGGGAGTTCTCGTGAAATGCGGGCGCGACGTCATGGTGTCCGCCTACGACGGCGTCCTGGGATCCGACCTGGACCACCTGCAGGCTCTGGTGGACGACACCTACCTGCAGCTCGACGAGCACGAGCGTCGGGCGCGCACCGCCCTGTCGCGGCTGGAAGCGGGAACACTGCGCAAATTCAAGGAGCTCCAGGACACCATTCATGGCTGACCATCATGCCGGATAAGCATCAGAATCGCGATCGCTCCGCCACGCGGCTCGGCAGGGAAGTGGGCCGCAAGGCGGAGCGCCGGATACGCGGCCGGAAAGAAAAGCGGCGCACGGTCTGGTTCGGCCTGGGCATGTTCGGCCTGGTGGGCTGGGCGGTCGCCGTCCCCACCCTGATCGGTATTGCGGTGGGACTGTGGCTGGACGGCCGCTACCCGCAGGAAAGCGTATCCTGGACCCTCACCTTCCTGGTCATCGGCATCGCCCTGGGTTGTCTCAACGCCTGGTACTGGGTCAAGCAGGAGAGCCGCAATGACTGAGCTCATGTGGCTGGCGGTGATGTTCGCGGCGGGCGGCGCGCTTGCCGGGCTGTGGCTCGCGGGATTGTGGCTTGACGTGCGCAGCCTGGCTCGGGAGCGGCGTCCTTACCTGCGACTGATCGGCGGGGCGCTGGTGCGCCTGTCCATCATCACCGCCGGATTCTACCTTGTGATCACATCGGACGGACGCTGGATGCACCCGGTGGCGGCGCTCGCCGGCTTCCTGGTGGTTCGATACCTGGTGCTCGCCAGAGTGCGCCGCCGATTCGCGGCATCGACGCCGACGACAGGGGACACGGCATGACCATCAGTCCCGACACCGTCGTACTGTGGGAGTGGGGGTTCTTCAGGCTCAACCTCACCATCGTGTTCACCTGGCTGGTTATGGCGCTGCTCACCGTGGCGTCCTGGCTGGTCACGCGCCGCCTGCGGACGGACACCGGGCTGAGCCGCTGGCAGAACCTGCTGGAAGTGACCGTGACCGGTATCCGCGACCAGATCCGCGCGGTCAGCCACCAGGAGCCCGGCCGCTACCTGCCGTTCGTGGGAACGCTGTTCCTGTTCATCGCGGTGGCCAACCTGCTCAATGTGGTGCCGGGCTACATGGCGCCCACCGGGTCCCTTTCCACCACCACTGCCCTGGCGATCTGCGTGTTCGTCGCCGTGCCACTTTACGGCATCGTTCAGCAGGGGCCACTGGACTATCTCAGGCATTACGTCGAGCCCACCGTGTTGATGCTGCCGTTCAATATCATCGGCGAGCTCTCGCGCATCCTGGCGCTGGCGGTTCGCCTGTACGGCAACATCATGAGCGGCACTGTGATCGCGGCGATACTGCTCAGCATCACGCCCTATTTCTTCCCCGTGGTCATGCAGCTCCTGGGCCTGCTCACCGGCATGATCCAGGCGTATATCTTCGCCATCCTGGCCATGGTGTACATCGCATCGGCCGCATCCGCCACCACGGCGGGCGCGGATCAACAACCCAGTGAATCCGGCGCCACCGGCCCGGACGACTGAATATTCCGGAGGCAGCGTATGGACAGTGTTTCTCTTATCGGCATGATCTCGATCTTCACCGCCGGGCTCACCATCGCCATCGGCGCCATCGGACCGGCGCTCGGGGAAGGCCGGGCCGTCGCCCAGGCCCTGAGCGCCATTGCGCAGCAGCCCGACGAAACGGCCAACATCACCCGAACCCTGTTCGTGGGGTTGGCCATGATTGAATCCACGGCCATCTACTGTTTCGTCGTCACCATGATCCTGCTGTTCGCCAACCCGTTCTGGAACGCGGTGACCGCGGGGGCGGGCGCCGCCGCCGGAGGCTGAGTCATGCAGGTCGACTGGATCACGGTTACCGCGCAGATCATCAATTTTCTGGTGCTGGTCTGGCTGCTGCAGCACTTCCTGTATCAGCCTGTCATACGGGCCATGGACAGGCGCGAGCAACGGATCGCGGATCGCCTGAATGAGGCCGAGCAGCGCGAGACCGAGGCCAGGGAACAGATCGACGAGTACCGGGACAGCCGGGCACGCCTGGAGGAAGAGCGCCAGTCACTGCTCGAGGACTATCGCCGGGAAGCCCGGGAGGAAAAGCAGCGGCTTCTGGAGGAGGCGCGCGGCGAGGTGGAGGAGACCAGGCGCCACTGGCAACGCCAGGTCAGCCAGGAAAAGAGAGAGTTCCTGGAGAACCTGAGCCGGCAGACCGGACGCACCGTGGCGGAGATCGCCGGCAAGGCGCTGGCGGATCTTGCCGACGCGGAGCTCGAGGAACGGGTGGTGGATTTGTTCATCGAGCGTCTGAAGGACCTCGACGAGGACGCCCTGCGGGATATCCCGGCGTCCGGCGAAAAGCTGTGCGTCAGCACCGCCCACGAGCTGGACCAGCACCGCCGTGGCCGGATAACCCGGGCGCTGCACGATTATCTCGGCAAGGACCTGGAGATCGAGTACCAAACGGCGCCCGATCTGGTCTGCGGCATCCGCCTGGGCGACGAGGGCCACGCCGTGGACTGGAACCTGGCCGACTACCTGTCCCAGATCACCGAGCGCCTGGACAGCGCCATCGACGACGCCGTCCGCCAGGCATGAGCGGCCGCTGCTGATGCTCAGGGAATTGCTGGATGAGACATTCGCCCGGCTCGACGAGGCGGTCAGCGACGCCCGGCCGCGTCCGCGGCGGCGCCAGGTCGGGCACCTGGCTTACGTCGGCGGCGGAATCGCCCGCGTTACCGGGCTGCCCGAGGTCACCTACGAGGAACTGATCGCGTTTCCCGGCGGCCTGCTGGGGGTGGCGGTGAACCTGGAGCCGGAGCAGGTGGGCGTGATACTGCTCGGCGACAGCGAGGCGCTGAACGCCGGCGTGCCGGTGACGGCCCTGGGACGCGAGGCCGATGCGCCGGTGGGCGAAGCGATCATCGGCCGCGTGATCGACGCTACGGGCCGGGCTCTCGATCACGGCAAGCGGCTGGACGCGGCCAAGCGCCTGCCCATCGAGCGGCCGGCCCCGGAGATCATTGACCGACTGCCGGTGACCGTGCCCCTGGAGACCGGTATCAAGGCCATCGATGCACTGGTTCCCATCGGGCGGGGCCAGCGTGAGCTCATCGTCGGCGACCGCCAGACCGGCAAGACCTCGCTGGCGGTGGACACGATAATCAACCAGCGCGACAGGGACGTGGTCTGCGTGTACTGCGCCATCGGCCAGCGCGGCACCGCCGTGGCCCGGGTGGTGGATGCGCTGCGCCGCCACGATGCCATGAAGCACACCATCGTCGTGGTGGGCGCGGATGACGACCCGCCCGGCCTGCGATTCGTTACCCCCTATGCCGCCACCTCCATGGCCGAGTACTTTATGGAGGAGGGGCGCGATGTCCTGATCGTGTATGACGACCTCACCCGACACGCCCGCGCGTATCGCGAGCTGTCCCTGCTGCTTCGCCGGCCACCGGGCCGGGAAGCCTACCCGGGGGACATTTTCTATATCCATTCGCGGCTGCTGGAGCGCGCCACGCACCTCAGCGAGGAGCTCGGCGGCGGCTCGCTGACGGCGCTGCCGGTGGTCGAGACCCAGGCCCAGGACATCTCGGCCTATATTCCCACCAACCTGATCTCCATCACCGACGGCCAGATCTACGTCTCGCCGACGTTATTCCGGAAAGGATGGCTGCCGGCGATCGACGTGGGGAAATCCGTGTCGCGGGTGGGAGGCAAGACTCAGTTTCCGGCGCTGCGCACGGTGGCCGCGGACCTGCGGCTGTCCTACTCGCAGTTCGAGGAGCTGGAGACTTTCGCTCGCTTCAGCGCCCGGCTCGACAAGGATACCCGGGCGATTCTGGAACGCGGCGAGCGGGTGCGGGAGACCCTGAAGCAGCCGGAGCGCAGCCCGCTGCGCACCAGCGAGCAGGCGGTGGTGTTCCAGGCCGTGAACGCCGGTCTGCTGGACGACGTTGATCCGGACGACGTCGGCGACGTGGAGGCGGCGCTGCAGGAACGGATCCCCGAGGCGTTGCCCGAGATCTGCCAGCGCATGGACCAGGGGGAAAAGCTCGACGAAGGCGAGTGGGACCACGTTCTCGAGGAGGCGCGGTCGGTGATACGGGAATTCCAGGCGTCCGGGGAGGCCTAGATGGAATCGCTGGAGCAGGTGCACCGGCAGCTCACCGGCCTCCAGGACCTGCGCGACATCGTCAAGACCATGAAGGCCCTGTCCGCCGCCAGCATCCGCCAGTACGAGCATGCGGCCGAGGCCCTGGCGGACTACTACCGCACGGTGGAGCTGGGGCTGCACGCGGCGCTGCGCGGCGCCGGCATTGCCGCGGTGGCCGAGCTCGCCCGGCGCCGCGACGCGGCCGGGCCGGGGCTGATCGTGTTCGGCTCCGACCACGGCCTGTGCGGCAGATTCAACGAGGACATTGTCGACCATGCCGTCGACCACGTCCGCGGGCTGGATGCCCGGCTGGAGCAGTGCCGTGTGTTGGCGATTGGCGCCCGGGCTGCGGGCGGCCTGGAGAGCGAGGGGCTGCCCGTCGAGGAGGACCTCATGGTGCCCGGCTCCGCGGCGCGCATCACCGCGACCGTGCAGCAGCTGCTGTTGAAGCTGGACGAATGGCGCGAGCAGGGCGGTATCCTGCCGGTGACCCTGGTCTACAATCACCCGCTGCGTCGAAACACCAGCTACAAGCCGGTCGCGGTCCAGCTGCTGCCCATCGACCTGCACCGCTTCAAGCACCTGGAAGAGGAGCCGTGGCCGTCGCGCGGCGTCCCCGGATTCACGATGTCGCGCCCCGCGTTGCTCACGCGCCTGCTGCGCCAGTATTTCTTCGTTGTCATCGCCCGCGCCTGCGCCGACTCACAGGCCGCCGAGCACGGCAGCCGCCTGGCCGCCATGCAGGCCGCGGAGAAGAGCCTCGCCGACCGCCTGGACGAGATTACCATGCAATACCGCCGCGCCCGGCAGGACGTCATTACCTCCGAGCTGCTCGATGTGGTTTCGGGTTTCGAGGCGATTACGGGTGGTGGGTGATTGCTGATGGGTGATGGATGATGCGGGGTTCGGAGTGTCTATCCAAGGGTTCCCTCGCCCCCGAAGGGGGAGAGAGTGGTTCTCTTTCAAACCAGTTCCCGCGGTATCCTGATGTCCCAGTTCCGCGCACAGATGCGCTTGCTGTCCTCGTACGCATCGAGCTGGGCGTGTATGTAAAACCAGTCCCGGTCGCAGGTCATGATGGTGTGCGTCTCGGTTTCCACCCGCCAGTCGCCGCGGCTGAACCCGACATTGCTTCTGGTCTCGCCGCGCGCGGAGCTGAAGTCGTCGGCGCGCGTCGTGTACCACTCCAGCGTGCGGCGCTTGACCTCCAGGTCGATCTCCTCGATGCGGAA
Organism: Gammaproteobacteria bacterium; assembly: GCA_041641695.1. Lineage (GTDB taxonomy): Bacteria > Pseudomonadota > Gammaproteobacteria > Arenicellales > JAANXG01 > JAANXG01. Next base: position 9,807 of record JBEPXV010000028.1, read on the forward strand.
GCTGCCGCTGTCGTTGATCACTTCCAGCGTTGACACGTCCTCGGCAAGGTCGCGCTTCACCCACCAGTTGTGGTGGGGTGGATCCAGCGGGGTGATTTCGATCGGCGGCGCGCCTTCCGGCGGTTGGAACGCCGAGACGCCGGGCTCGTTCCGGCCGGTCTCGCGAACCGGCAGTGTCAGGCGGCTCTCACCGGCGACAATGGACAGCCGCACGGACTCCGGCGGCAGCCACGCCAGCGGCCAGTAGGACGTGGAGATGGAAAGCCGCAGCCGGTGGCCGGCGGGGAAGTGCTGGGCGCAGCCATTCATGGGAATCCGCACCTTGCAGCGCTCTCCCGCCGCCAGGGGCTCGGGACTCTCGCGCGATTCGCGCTGGCATAGATTCAGCAGTCCGTAGGTGACCCGCGTCGCCTTGTCGTCGGGGGCGACGTCGGACAGTCGTACTGCCACCATGGCCACCGGCTTGTCCACGCTCAGGGTGAGCTCGACCTCCGGCAGACCCAGGATCTCCAGTGGCGTTTCCAGCGGATCGCTCTCGAATACCAGCGCCCCGCCGTCCTCTTCGCGCTGGTCGTGGGGCAGGTCCGGAGTGGCCGCGTAGGAGCACCATTTGCCGGCGAACAGGCCCACCGTCAACGGGCTCTGGACGCTCAGTGTCTTCGCCTCGACCGTCTCCGACTCCGCGGCGAGATGGGAGCGCGGCGCGAGCCGCCAGGACAGTGTGGCGATCTCCGGCGACGGCCAGGCAGTCTCGCCCACCCAGCGGCCCGGCCGCTCCTCGTAGCGGGTCACGGGCGGCACCGGGTCCTGCAGCCAGGTTCTCAGCATTGGCTCTTTCATGATCCCGGTGTCCCGGTCCTTGAGCCAGTGGTCCCACCAGCGCAGAACTTCCTGCAGGAAGCCGATGGCCGGGCCCGGCACGCCCTGGTGCGGGTACTTATGGCTCCACGGCCCGATCAGGCCCATGCGCGGGACCTTGAGATGCTCCATGAGGCGGAACACGGCGTTCGAGTAGCCGTCCGCCCAGCCGCTGGCGGTGAGCACCGGGCACTGGATCGCGTCCCAGTCCTCGCACACCGACCCGTGCTGCCAGTATTCGTCGCGGTGCTGGTGGCGCAGCCACAGCGCCGCCCAGGGCTCAATCGCCTCCAGCCGCTCGCGCCACATGTCGCGCCACCGCTCGCCGACGATCTGCGGGTCCGGCGGCAGGGAGTCGTAGGCGAACATGGTGGCCGCCCAGGACAGGTTGTCGCCCAGCAGGCAGCCGCCCATGTAGTGCACATCGTCGGCGTAGCGATCGTCCGTGGCGCATACGGCCACCACGGCCTTCAATTCCGGCGGTCGCATGGCGGCGATCTGCAGGCCGTTGAAGCCGCCCCAGGAGATGCCGATCATCCCCGCCCGGCCGTCGCACCAGGGCTGGGCCGCCAGCCAGCGAAGCACGGCGCAGCCGTCGTCCAGCTCCTGCTGGGTGTACTCGTCCGGCAGCACGCCGTCGGAGTCGCCGCTGCCCCGCATGTCGACCCGCACGCTGACGTAGCCGTGGCCCGCGAAGTACGGGTGCATCACGGCGTCGCGGGCCCGCGTGAGGTCCCGCCGCCGGTAGGGAATGTACTCGAGAATGGCCGGAACGGGCTGGCTGTCCGAGCTCCGCGGCCGCCAGATCCTGGCCGCCAGCTCGATGCCGTCCGGCATGGGAATCCGCAGGTGCTCCTCGTGGAGCACTTCAAAGGGCATCTCGTTGAGCTCCCTGGTGGTCTGCATTGGTTGCGCCTGTTGAGTATCGACCAGCGGCCTGTTGCACCGGCATAGTGCCGCAACGCCGGCGCCAACGGCAAGCAGCAGAAAAGGGGACGGAGGGATTAAATATTAGGCAACCGATCACATCTGATTATGGCAAGCAGATGACGGTTGCCTAACATTTAATCCCTCCGTCCCCACTGCTGTCCCACAAACTCCCTCTCCTTCCGGGAGAGGGTTGGGGTGAGGGTGTCGAACCGTGGTAATCCCTTGATTCAATTGCCCCTCATCCTGTCCTTCTCCCGGCGGGAGAAGGGACGTTCTTTTCACGTATTTCAGGTCCCGAACCATGACCTTGATCGCAATCC
>JBEPXV010000029.1:0-11577 GCA_041641695.1 Gammaproteobacteria bacterium
TCGAGGCGGGTGATGGGGCCGTCGACGTGCTATTCGGTGGTGCGGTCGCGGGTTCCGCGGCCCGGGCGACCGGAGTGTCCGCAGCCGACGACGCATCGGGCGCCGCATTTCCCTGGGTGTTTGTCTGTCTGTCGGTCTGAGAGTCCGTCTGGCTGTCGGTCTGGGAGTCGGCGACGGGGTCGCGCGCCGCCGAGGCGGCATCCTCGAGCGCCGCGTGACCTTCAAGCTCCTCCGCGCCGTCCTGCGGGACGGAGGTCAGTTCCGAAATCACGCGGGAAATTCTGGTGCGTGGCTTTCGGGCCGGGACGTTGGAGTCGAACCCGTTGGTCATGCTCTTTTCTCCTCCGCTGCCTCGAGCGGCGCGTTGATAATCTCGTCGACGAGCGCGTCGGTGTCCTTCGCCCCCCTGGACTTTGGGGCGAAGGCACTGACCGGAATGCCCTCGCTGGACGCCTGGGCGAATGTCGTGCACTGGCGGATGACCGTGCTCGCCAGGAACTCGGGGTAGTGGGACTCGAGGGCGGCTTTCGCCTGCTGGGCGATCCGTGTCGTCGGGTTGTAGTGGTTGAGGATGATCACGATCCTGCGGAGCGTGTGATCGAGATCGTCCTCGAGTTGCCCCAGGGTCTCGAACAGCAGCTTGAGACCATGGAAGGAGAGGAAGTCCGGGAGGACCGGAACCAGCAGGTCGTCGGCGGCGATGAGCGCATTGAGGTTCAGGAGCCCGAAAGACGGTGGGGCGTCCATCACCACGAACTCGTATCGGCCGGACACGGGCTCCAGGGCCCGCTTCAGCTTGTGTTCCCGCCCGGCCATGGGCATCAGGGCCAGGTCCACCGTGGTCATTCCGAGATTGGCGGGGAGCAGGTCGAGCTCCGCGAGCGGCGTGTGCAGGATGACCTCGGTGAGCGGCATCCTGTCAACCAGCGCGTCGTAGAGAGTGCGCTCCACCCGGTCTCCCTCGACTCCGATGTTCTGCGTGGCATGGCCCTGCGAGTCCAGGTCGATGAGCAGGACCCGGTGCCCCATCTCGGCGAGCCGGTATGCGTAGGCCACTGACAGGCTGGTTTTGCCGGTGCCTCCCTTGAAGTTGAGAAAAAGCTGGCGGCTCAGCGGCCTGCGGGGCGGGCGGCGGTCCAGCACCCTGCGATACGCGGAGAGGTGTCGCACGTCATAGGCGTCGGGTCCGCCGCCCAGTGGCTGCAGCTCCGGCAGTCTGTCCGCGTCAGCGAGCTGACGCTCGGAGATACCCAGTATCCTGGCGAACTGTCGTCTGGCGTATCGGATCTCCACTACGACACCTGCGAGTCTGGGCTCAGCGGCCCGGGATGCTTTCGGCGCATCACCGTATCTACGAACCGAATCACTTAGGAGGCAGCTCCATATTTGATTTCCTCGGGCTTGTCTTCTTCGGAATGGGGAACGTCCGTCCCGCGGCCAGCGTCCGACACGGACCGTGCGCGGCGCAGGACTTCCTGTACCACGCGGCGCACCTGGGAATCCGGGTCCCGTCTGAGCGGATCAAGGAGCGGCCGCAGGTCCAGCCCGCGCGCCGCGGCTGCGGCGAGAACGACGCGGCGACGAACACGGGGATCGGCGTCGGCGATACCCCAACGTATGTGCGGTTCGAGGCGGGACGGATCGTGTTCGAGGAGCTGACCCAGCGCCTGGTACGCCGCCGCGCGCACTCGCGGCTCGCGGGTGACCAGCCAGGAGCGGATCGCGTAGAACGCTTCGGCTTTGCCGCTCCGGCCGAGACGAAGGAGGGCGTCGATTCGGGACTCCGCGTCGTCGCCGGCTTCGAGCGGCGCCGCCCCGGCGGCCTCTGTTTCCGGTTCGTCGGCGGCCGCGGGCGAGTCGGAGGGCTGCGGGTCCGCTTCCGCGGCGGCGGACGCAGCCGTGGCGCTCAATTCTACATGCTCCGGCCTGTCCGCCTGCCGGAGCTGTTCCCGGAGTTCGGCTTCGCGTTGCTCGGCCTTGATGGCCCGGTGCTCGAGCTCGAGGATATCGTGGCGCAGCGCGGCAATGAACTCCGACAGGTTAATGGCGTCCGGATCGCCCTCCCGGGCGGCGCACTGCCACTCGGCGACGCGGGTGAGAAGCGTCTCGCGGCTCGCAACCAGCTCCTCGACGCGCGCCCGCAGGTCCGCGGCGGTTCGCTGGCGGGCAACCGTCAGATCCCGGGCGGCGGCAAGCTCGCTCCGGAGGCGGACCAGTTCCTGGGCATCTTCGGGCGCGGTCGACTCGAACAGACGTCCTTCCAGCCCGGCGCGGAGCGCCTCGGAGTGCTCGAGCCGGTGGTGGAGCGACGCGTTTTCATGGCGGGCCGCCGCCAGATCTTCGTGGAGGAGCTGGTGACGGCGTGCCTGATCGGCTTCCCGGGCGGCCGCCTCGGCCAGGCGCTCACGGGCCCGATGGGCTTCCGCCCGGGCCTCGTCCACGCTCGCACGCATCTGCTCCAGCCGGCACTCGAGGAGAAAGACACGGTCCGCTTCGGAGCCGGACCGGTCCTCGCCGGTCACGTCCGGCGGTGGTGGTGCCAGTTCCGCTTTATCGCTCATGATCGGATCGTGCCCGCCTTGGAAGTGAATACCCGCCCAATACTGTACAGCAAGAAACGCCCGGGAGGGACGGGTACGGATGGGCGCCGCGTGAGCAATCCCGCGCGGATTCAGAGACTTGCGATCCAGCCGGTGACAGTACGCTGCCACGCATGCGTGTCAATCTCCGAGTACTCGGTTACGGACAGAAGAATACCCCACATCCGATCGGGAATGAAGAGCGCTCTCGGGCCGGGTCTCTGCGGAAATACGGGACCGGGAGAGGGGGGCGGGTGCCGCGTTTCCGGGGAGCTCGCCCGGGTTGCCGGCCCTGCCGGGGGCGGGAAACCGCCTCCCGTGTTCCCGCCTCGCCACGGGCGGCGTATCCTGGCCGCCGGACTGGAGTAATATCAGGACATGCGCCACCGCTAAACATATAATGAGGCGAGCCGATCGACAACAGGCATTTAATGAAGGAGGTCGAGACGAGGTGGCGATACCTTTGGCCCACGCTGCCGGTGTTCGGCAGTTCCATCGACTGCTCGAATTGCTGGTAGCCCGTGAATCGGGTGAAGGGCTTGTCCAGGAAGCCGTTTTTCGCGTAGCCCGTGGTACGAGGGCATGGAGCCTCAAAACATCCAGTCCGGGTTTGTTTCTTTGCAGCTACAAAGAGATTTCATGAGGAGGGGAGTCGAATGGCAGCGTTCAAAGAAGAGAAGCAACGAACGGTATCGGGCGCAGGGCGATGAGTAATATCCCCGATATAAAGTCACTGATCGCAAGTGAGAAGAAAGGTCGCGGCAAACATTATCGAACTCGCGTGCCGTCACATATGTTTGATTTGGTGCGGAACCCCGATCAACAGGCAGAGATCAAGGTCATAGGCGTTGGTGGTGGAGGCGGCAACGCGATTGACTATATGGTCGAAGGCAGCTTCGATGGAGTCGAATTCATCAGCGCCAACACGGATTTGCAAACCCTCAGCCGATCCGGGGCGAACGTCCTACTGCAGATCGGCGGCAGTCTGACCAAGGGGCTGGGAGCCGGCGCCAACCCGGATGTTGGTCGCCAGGCGGCTGTCGAGGATCGTGACCGAATCACTGACGCTTTGTCAGGGGCGGATATGGTGTTTATTACCGCCGGCATGGGCGGCGGAACCGGCACCGGCGCGGCCCCCGTCGTGGCCCGGATTGCGCGCGAACAGGGTGCCCTGGCGGTGGCCGTGGTCACCAAGCCGTTTCCTTTCGAAGGGGCCAGGCGCATGCGCGTTGCCGAGCAAGGGATCTGCGAATTGTCACAACACGTCGACTCGCTTATCGTTATCCCCAACGCGCGAGTGCTCGAGGTCATGGGCAAGCAGATCTCGCTTATGGAAGCCTTTGTCCGGGCCAACGAGATATTGCTCAATGCGGTTCAAGGTATCTCGGAGCTGATCACCCGACCCGGTCTGATCAACGTGGATTTTGCCGACGTCCGGACTGTCATGTCGAAGATGGGCATGGCGGTGATGGGATCTGCCACGGCGAGCGGTGCGGACCGGGCGGCGGATGCGGCACGCAGCGCCGTGTCGAGTCCGCTGCTGGAAGACACCAGCATCGCCGGCGCCCGGGGTCTGCTGGTAAACGTGACCGCGGGCATGGACATGGCGATCGGTGAATTCGAGGAAGTTGGCAACGTTGTGCGGGAGTTCACCTCGGACGAATCGACCGTGGTGATCGGCACGGCGCTCGATCCGGAAATGAAAGGGGAACTTCGAGTCACCATGGTAGCCACCGGGATCGGCGCCCACGATGGAGAAAGAATCGAGTCGGACGAATCGGTTCCCGAGGCCGTGAGCTACGAGGATTACGATCGTCCGACCGTGATCAGGCACCGGCGTGAGTCGAAGGAAATTCCCTCAATCACGGACGAGAAGGGCTTGGAAGAACTGAATATCCCGGCTTTTCTGAGAAAGAAATAGAAGAAAACAGGGGACAGATCACGGTTCCAGAACAAATCCGTGATCTGCCCCCTGTTCTCAATCGTCCGGGCCGTCACCGAGCAGATAGCGCGGCCCGCTTCCGGCGCTCGCCGCCGTGTCTCCCGGGTTGTACAGCGCGCAGTGCTTCATCGAAAGGCAGCCGCAACCGATGCAGCCGTCGAGCCGAGCGCGCAGGTTCTGCAGGTCCGCGATCCGCCGATCGAGCTGCTCGCCCCAGCGGCGGGAAAGACGGGCCCAATCCCGCTTGGTCGGTGCACGGTCCCGGGGGAGGCTGGCGAAGGCTGAGGCGATCTCCTGCAGGCTCAGGCCAAGGTTTTGCGCCACTCGGATGATCGATATGCGGCGCAGCGTCGCGCGATGGTAACGGCGATGATTGCTGCCCGCGCGAACCGAATGGATCAATCCACGGGTTTCGTAGAAGCGCAGCGCCGACGCCGCGACGCCGCTCCGGCGCGCAACCTCGCCGATGCTGAGGTAGTCTTTCGCCTGCGGCATATTCTTCTCGAACCGGTTGGATGCTTGACTTAAAGTTAACTTTAAGTTTTAGATTGCTGTCAACCGTTCTTCGGAGAAGGGGAAATGGCGGCAGGGGAATACGAAAGCAATCAGGCGCGACACGACTGGCGCAGGGCGATAGCGCGCGCCGACCTCGGCGAGAACGGGGTCGCCCTGGTGCGCATCGGCGGCAGGCAAATCGCCGTGTTCGAAACCGGGCAGGGGATCCGCTCCCGATCCCGCGGGATGCGCCCTGTCCCTCCGTCCCCTTTTATTTCTCTTAGTTATTGTGTCGCCCGTTGTCGGCGATAAGTCGCCGGGCCCATGTTGAAATGGCGCTTGAAGACGCGGCCGAAGGCGGCCTCTGACTGGTAACCCACGCTTTCGGCGATGTCGATGATGGGCCGCGAGCCGGCGAGCAGGCGACGGCTCGCCAGTTGCATGCGCCACCCGGTGATGTAGGCGAGCGGCGTAACTTGCAGCAGTTGCGAGAAGCGGCTCGCCAGCAGCGTTCTGGAGACGCCGGCGAGCGAGGCAAGTTTTTCCAGCGTCCACGGATGCCCCGGGTCGTCGTGGATCGCCTTCAAGGCCTTCGAAACGGCCGGGTCCGCGAAACCGGCGAGGCTGCCCGCGATGCCGGCGTCCGACTCGATAAACGTGCGCAGCGCCTGCGCGAAAATGATCTCCGACAGCTTGAGCGCGATCAGGTCGCTGCCCAGCTTGTCCCGCGCCACCTCGGCCCCGATTATCTTGAGCGTCCCCTCCATCCATGAGCCGCTGGCCTGCCCGTAGTCGGCGATATGAAGAAAATCCGGCAACCCATCGATCAACGGGTGCCTGACATCGGTGTCAAAAGCGAAGTGCCCGCAGATCAACTGGGTCTCGTGGTGGGTGCCGGGCTCCCCGTAAACCAGCGTGCCCCGCCCGGTGAAACCCGATTCGGCCAGCACTTGATCGAGCTGCACCGCGGGGTCTTCTGTCTCGGGATCGCAGAACAAGGTGTGACCGGCGCCGCGGGGGATGATGATCAGGTCCCCCTGCTCCAGCAGCACCGGCGGCGCATCGGACCGCACGCGGACCAGGCAGCGGCCGCGGTGCGCGAAGTGAAAACGGGCGACTTTTTCGTAGGCGGGGACCCTCACGCTCCAGGGCGAGGTAAACGAGGTACGGAAATATAGCGTCCCGGTCAACTGCAGCTGGGACAGGATGTCGCTTAACAAGTCCATAACCTATCCTAACAGTAAATATTCATATCATGGCATATTTTTTGTACGAATGATCAAAAATTCTGGCGTTTTGGTCATTCAAAGACAAAAAACATTGATCTTAAATACTGGCCGAGCCGCGCCGCCCACGGCCGCGGCACAATCAACCCGAAACTCAAGCGAGGACAAATCAATGTTTGAAAAACTCATCTCATTTTCCGCTGCCGGATTGCTCGTCATTCTCAATCTGGCGCCTGGGGCCGTCTCGGCCGCCGACGACCCGGCCGAGCTGAACGACCTGGAGATCGCCCATGTCGCCTATACCGCCGACAACATCGATATCCGTTACGCGCACTTGGCGCTCGCCATCTCCGAAAACCCGGCGATCCACGAGTTCGCCGAAACCATGATCCGGGACCATACTGCCGTCAACGAGCAAGCCCTGGCGCTGCTGGCCAAGCTCGACGCGACGCCGCAGGACAACTTCCTCAGCCGTTCCCTGAAAAAGGACTCGGACGCTCTGGTCGACGAAATGAGCCGCCTGCGCGGCGCGGCGTTCGACCGTCGCTACGCGGAGAACGAGCTGGCTTATCACCACGCGGTGAACGACCTGGTCGAGAATGCTTTCATTCCGAACATCGAGAATGCGGAGGTTAAAACGCTGTTCGAAGCCGGTCTCGGGATTTTTAAGAATCACGAGCAACACGCCGCAGCGATGGTCGATCAGGTTCGCTAGGCTGCGGGACGTCGAGCATGAAGCTTCCGTCTCTGCTCCTGCTGACCGTGGTGGTGCTCATCGCCACGGTCAGCCTGGCACCGGCCAGTCTCGCCGAAGAGCATGTCGTCGAAATCCGGGACTTTGCCTTCATTCCGGAAAAGATCTCCGCGCGACCCGGCGATACGATAACCTGGATCAATCGCGATATCGTGCCCCATACCGCCACGGCCCGGGATCACGGCTGGGATACCGGCGAGATCAAGCCGAACGGACGTACAACACTCGAGATCTCGCCGCGATTCTCACGCGAGTACTTCTGTAACTATCATCCCGCGATGCGCGGGGCCTTGTAGGAGAGCACAAACATGACAGCGAAAACCCACGGCACCCACCACGTCGGCTTGACCGTGCCGGACCTGACCGCGGCAAAAGCATTTTTCATCGACGGCCTTGGTTTTGAAGAGGTGGGCGGGAATCCCGCCTACCCGGCCGTGTTCGTCAGCGATGGCACGGTCATGATGACCCTGTGGCAAGTCGAGGATGCGGCCAACGTCGTTGCCTTCGATCGGCGCCGCAACATTGGCCTGCATCACCTCGCCCTGCGCGTCGCCGATACCGAAGCCCTCGATGCACTGCACGACGAGTTGGCCGCCCGCGGGGACGTCACCCTGGAGTTCGCGCCCGAGCCCCTCGGCGATACGCCCCTGCGGCACATGATGTGCCGGATACCGGGCGGCATCCGGCTGGAATTCATCGCGGCCTGACGGCTGGATCCCCATGGTGTCCCGGGAACCGTTTCATGCCGGCGAGCGCCGGGCGCAGGAGCAAACCGGCGTCCGCGAGCGCGTCGCGCACTGGGGGCGGCAGGCCGTGCGGCCATATCTCCCGGAACAGCATCGCCTGTTCTACGAGGGCCTGCCTTTCCTGGTGGCAGCGGCGCGGGACGACCTAGGCCGGCCCTGGGCAACACTGTTGGCGGGCCGGCCGGGCTTTGTTCAAGTGCCCACCGAGACGAGCATCCTGGTGGATGCCGCGATGCCGGCCGGGGATGCGCTGGAGGGCTCGCTGCAAGCGGGCGCGGACATCGGAGTGCTGGGCATCGATCTGGCCACGCGGCGTCGCAACCGGATGAACGGCAGGCTCGAGCAGGCCGGCCCGCCGCTTCGTTTTGTCGCTACCCAAACATTCGGTAACTGCCCGCAATACATCCATCCGCGCCGCTGGCGCTGGGTGGAGAGCGATCCGGCCGGGGAGACCGTTTCCCGGTCGGCACGCCTCAACGCCCATGCCCGCAGATGGATCGAGATGGCGGACACGCTGTTCATCGCCAGTGGCTACCGGGGCCACGGTGATGACGAGACCTTCGGTATGGATGCCTCGCACCGCGGCGGCCATGTGGGATTCGTCGAAGTCGCCAGCGACACGCGGTTGGTGTTTCCGGACTACGCCGGCAACCACTTTTTCAACACCATCGGCAACCTCGTCATGGATCCCAGGGTGGGGCTCCTGTTCGTGGATTTCGAAACCGGTGGTCTTCTGCAGCTCACCGGCCATGCTTCCATCGACTGGAATCCCGGCGACGCTTCAAGACACGCGGGCGCGCCGCGACTGGTAACGATCGACATCGAAGAGATCATCGAGCTCCGGGGCGTCCTGCCCCTGCGCTGGTCCGCGCCGGGGGAGTCCGTCCGCAGTCTGTGCGTGGTCGACAGGGTTCGGGAAACGGACGATGTCACGTCGTTCGTGCTGGCGAGCCGCGACGGCGGTCCACTGTCCGCCTTCCGGGCGGGACAGCACCTGCCCATCGAGATCCGTGTCCCCGGCTTCAACCAGCCTCTTCACAGGAGCTACTCCCTGTCCAACGGGCCCGGCGCCGATGGCTATCGCATCAGCGTCAAGCGGGAGCCAAAGGGCGTAGTCTCCCGGCACCTCCATGATTCTCTCGCAAGAGGCGACATGCTCAACGCGGCCGGTCCGGCGGGCGATTTCCACCTGGTTCCCGGCGACCGGCCGGTGGCACTGATCAGCGCCGGGATAGGAATAACCCCGATGATGAGCATACTGCACCAGCTCGCCGGAGAATCGCCACAGCGTTCGGTCTGGTTCATCCACGGCGCGAGGAGCGGGCGTCACCACGCGTTCGCGGCCGAGGCGAAGTCCCTGGTCGAAGGCCGGCACAATATCAGGACGCATATCGCCTACAGCCGGCCGGGTCGCGGGGACGTACCCGGGCGCGACTACGACAGCCGTGGATGGGTGAACGCTGACCTCGTGGAAAAGCTGCTGCCGGGACTTGATGCCGACTTCTATCTGTGCGGCCCCGGCGAGTTTCTCTCGCACCTCGTCGACGAGCTGGGGCGCCGGGGCGTTCCCGCGGCGCGCATACACGTCGAGGAATTCGGCCGGTCCGCCTGAAAACGGTTTCCGAGAGGAAACCAGACGGAATTTTCTCTGCCCCCTGTTCTCAATCGTCCGGGCCGTCACCGAGCAGATAGCGCGGCCCGCTTCCGGCGCTCGCCGCCGTGTCTCCCGGGTTGTACAGCGCGCAGTGCTTCATCGAAAGGCAGCCGCAACCGATGCAGCCGTCGAGCCGAGCGCGCAGGTTCTGCAGGTCCGCGATCCGCCGATCGAGCTGCTCGCCCCAGCGGCGGGAAAGACGGGCCCAATCCCGCTTGGTCGGTGCACGGTCCCGGGGGAGGCTGGCGAAGGCTGAGGCGATCTCCTGCAGGCTCAGGCCAAGGTTTTGCGCCACTCGGATGATCGATATGCGGCGCAGCGTCGCGCGATGGTAACGGCGATGATTGCTGCCCGCGCGAACCGAATGGATCAATCCACGGGTTTCGTAGAAGCGCAGCGCCGACGCCGCGACGCCGCTCCGGCGCGCAACCTCGCCGATGCTGAGGTAGTCTTTCGCCTGCGGCATATTCTTCTCGAACCGGTTGGATGCTTGACTTAAAGTTAACTTTAAGTTTTAGATTGCTGTCAACCGTTCTTCGGAGAAGGGGAAATGGCGGCAGGGGAATACGAAAGCAATCAGGCGCGACACGACTGGCGCAGGGCGATAGCGCGCGCCGACCTCGGCGAGAACGGGGTCGCCCTGGTGCGCATCGGCGGCAGGCAAATCGCCGTGTTCGAAACCGGGCAGGGGATCCGCGCCTGCGACAATCGTTGCCCGCACGAGGGTTACCCACTGACCGAGGGGAGCCTGTCCCCGGACTGCATCCTGACCTGCAACTGGCACAACTGGAAGTTCGATCTCAAGGATGGACGCAACCTCTACGGCGGCGATCGCCTCCGGATCTATCCCGTCGAGCTGCGCGGCGACGATATCTGGATCGACCTTGCCGATCCGCCGTTCGCCGAGCGCTACGCCGCGATCACGGCCAGCCTGCGCGACGCCTTCGATGATTACAGCTACGACCGCGTCGCGCGGGAGATCGCACGGCTGACCAAGCTCGGCGCCGACCCGCTGGACTCGCTGCGCCTGGCCATCGAGTGGTCCTGGCAGAAGATGGAGTTCGGCTGGACCCATGCCTATGCCGGCATGGCCGACTGGCTCGAGCTCTATGACGAGCACGCCGGCGACGCCGAAGTGCAGCTGGTTTGCCTAGTCGAGAGCGTGACCCACGCCGCGTACGACGTGCGGCGTGAGCGCGACTATCCGTTCAGCGAGAACCGCGCCCGTTTCGACGCCGACGCCTTCGTCGCCGCGATCGACGACGAAGATGAGAACGCCGCGGTCGCGATGATCCGCGGTGGCATCGCCGACGGCCTGCAGTTCGCCGATTTCGAGCATGCGCTGTCACGGGCGGCCCTGTCGCACTACAACGATTTCGGTCACTCGTTGATTTACGTTACCAAGGCCGGCCGCCTGATCTCCCGGCTCGGCGAAAGCGTGATGCTGCCGCTGTTGTTGTCCCTGGTGCGGGAGATGGTCTTCGCGACCCGGGAGGATCGGATTCCCGAGTTTCGCGCCTACGCGGCGCAGCTCGAGCGCTGGGGGCGGGGAAAGCAGCGCAAGCCCGAGCCGGGCTTGTGGCGCAAGCGGAGCATCTACAAATCCCTGCTGGCGACGGTCGCCTGCAGCGGCAGCCCGCCGGAGGAGGTCTATCGCGCCTTGCTGGTTGCCAACGCGGTGAACCTGCTCGGTTTCGATATCAACCAGCAGGACAAGACGCACCTGCCGGTTTCAGGCAACGTCGGTTGGCTCGATTTCACACACGGGCTGACCTTCGCCAACGCGGTGCGCCGCCAGTGCAGCCGCTTCCCGGACCTGTGGCCCAGCGGCCTGCTGCAAATGGCTTGCTTCAACGGGCGCAATGCCGCGTTCACGACGGCCGACGCCGAACCCGGCCACTGGCTGAACGGCGAGCGGACACGCCAGATGAACGCGCTCATCGAGCAGGTGCTCGACCACGGCCAGGGCGAGCATATCGTCGCGGTGCATCTGCTCAAGACAGCGCTCGCGGTGCGCGAGGAGATGGCGCTGCTCGAACCGGCCGACGCCGACATCCTTCTCGCCGCGCTGGTCCGTTTCTTCACCTCCCCGCTGAAGCGCCGGCAGGCGCGGCGCACGGCCTACCAGTCGCTGCAGTTCGTTGCCCGCGAGTAGCCTGGCAGTCTACACCGTATCACGCA